>DATGXG010000006.1 GCA_035299085.1 Bacteroidales bacterium
GAGTCAGGAGAAACCGGCAATGACCTTGTTACAATCCCGTATTGCCGGATCATTTCCGGCAGTTCAGGCAATTCACTCATTGTAAATACAAGGTCGAAAAGCTTCAGGAACTTGTCCCTGTCGGCAGGAAGAACGCATCCCGACACGAAAGTAACCACATTCCTTTTGTTCTTGGCCTTATTCCAGCGCGCTATTTTCGAATATACCTTATCAATTGATTTCTGCCGGACAGAGCAGGCGATGATTCCCAGGATATTCGCTTCATCTTCATTTTCCGTCCAGCGGTATCCCATTCCCTCAATAACGGTACGCACACGTTCGCTGTCAGACTTGTTCATCTGGCAACCCAGTGTAAGTATAAAATACTTCATTTCAATACACTAATAAGCGTGTACCGATTGCCTAAAAATACACTTCAGTTTTTATATTTCCCGATGGAAAACCGCGTGCAGTAAGGAAATCATACACATCGTAAATCATATCACAATTTCCGCAAAGATACACCAATGTATCAGAATCCAAAGACATTTGTTTGAGGTATTCGGTTACCCTGCCGTTGAAGGTGCCTTTATTATCTCGTGAAGTGCAAAGGGTATACCTTTCAACCGGGTATCGGTGGCTTTCGTATGAATCTCCTGCGAATCTCACTCCATGGAGCAATGTATAATTTAAATCAGGATATGAACCGGTAATGCTTCTGAACGGGGCTATGCCGGTACCTGTTCCGATAAACAGGTATTTTTTATCCATTTTCTGTTCATCAATTGTAAAATAGCCAAAAGGCCCGTCCACTTCAAGTAATTCGCCGGGGATGAGTTTATGTAATTGTTTTGATACCAGTCCGGTATCCACTTCCTTGATCAGCACTTCAAGAGCACCACTGTCCTGTTCGGTGCTGTAAATGGAGTATTCACGCACCTGGTTATTGCCGGGTATACCCAGGGTAATATGCTGGCCAGCCCTGAATTGCATGTTATTCCTGTCGAACCGCAGCACATACGTATCATTGTTCAGATTACGGACCTGCTGTAACCGGTATATTTTCCGGAGGGTTAATGAATCAGAGGATGGCATTGACTTTACTGAAAGATTTCCAAGCAGACTGTTGCCGTTTTTATGTTTATGCTTTTTTGCAAAGGTGGAAGAAGAACTCATTATATAGTTTTTGGTTTTACGAATAACAGACAGATGAATAATTTGTTCTGGTTGATTTCAATCCCCGTATTTTCAGCTATTTTTGCATAAAAGCATCTGCATTTGATCTATCCTGCATCTTTCGAAATTAAAACAGGCTTTAACCAGGTAAGAGAACTGGTTAAGGACCACTGCCTTTTCAGTCGCGGCAAACAAAAGACCGATGAAATTTCTTTCACGTCGAATTATGAAGAGCTGAGGAAAATACTGGAGGAAACAGCCGAATTCAAAGAGATTTGCCTGTTCGAGGAAAATTTTCCCACCGATAACTACAGGGATCTGATCCCTGCACTTAAAAAGGCAAAGGTTGAGGGAACCTACCTTGAAGTTGAAGAGGTTTCGGATCTGAAGAAATCTCTTGAAACCATTAAAGCCATTATCCGGTTCTTTAAAAATACTCCGGCTGAAAAATACACCCGGTTGAAGAAGCTTGCCGGCGATGTGAAATATTTCAGTTATATAGATGACCGGATCGATGCCATCCTGAATAAACAGGGAAAAATTAAGGACAATGCTTCATCCGGCCTGCGGAAAATCAGGGAAGATATAGCCCAGAAGCAGGCAAGTGCCGGTAAACGGCTGCAGAGTTTGCTAAAAAGGGCCATTGATGAGGGAATTGTAGAAAAAGACACTGCCATTTCAATTCGCAATGGCAGGCAGGTTATTCCGGTTCCCGCTTCAAACAAACGCAAAATCAGCGGCATTGTGCATGATGAATCGGCAACAGGGCGAACTGCCTTTGTTGAACCCGGTGAAGTGGTTGAATTGAATAATGAAATCAGGGAATTAGAAATTGAAGAGATCCGTGAAATCATCCGGATCCTCATACTCTTTACAAACGACATAAGGCCCTATGCTGAAGACCTGGCAACAACGTATGATTTCCTGGGAACCATTGATTTTATAAGGGCAAAAGCACTGTTCGCATTGGATATTAATGCCGGGATGCCTGCTCTTATCAACAGTACAGGGTTTCGTTGGAAACAGGCAGTCCATCCCCTGTTGTTCCTGCATCATAAGAAGGAAGGCAAGCCGGTTGTTCCGCTGGACATTTACCTTGAAGAGAAAAGCCGCATCCTGTTAATTTCAGGTCCCAATGCCGGTGGAAAATCCGTTTGCCTTAAAACGGTGGGTCTGGTTCAATATATGTTGCAATGCGGTTTGTTGATACCGGTTGTGGAAAGTTCGGAGGCCGGAATTTTCAATGATATCCTGATTGACATCGGTGATGAACAATCGATTGAAAATGACCTGAGCACCTACAGTTCGCACCTTCAGAACATGAAGAACTTTCTCAGGAACGCTTCTTCTAAAAGCCTTATTCTCATTGATGAATTCGGAACCGGAACAGAGCCGCAAATAGGAGGTGCCATGGCTGAGGCTATCCTTGAAAGCCTCAACAATAAAGGCACTTATGGAGTGATTACAACGCATTATTCAAACCTGAAGCATTTTGCATCCGACGCGCCCGGCATAACAAACGGGGCCATGATGTTTGACACAGGTAAAATGCAGCCGCTATTTAAGCTTGAAATCGGAAAGCCGGGTAGTTCTTTTGCCATTGATATTGCCAGGCAGATCGGCTTGCCGGAAGATATTCTAAAATCTGCTTCAGATAAAGCGGGCGAGGATCACATCAACTTTGACAAACATTTGCGTGAGATTCTGCGCGACAAACGGTATTGGGAAGAAAAACGCGATCGCATCCGCATTGCCGAAAAACGACTGGGCGGAATGCTGGAACAGTATGAGCAGGAACTGGGCGAGACAAAAAAACTCCGGCGGGAGATCCTTGATAATGCAAAACGTGAAGCGGAAAATCTCCTGATGAACACCAACAAGGAAATCGAAAAAACGATACGGGTTATCAAAGAATCCCAGGCAGAAAAAGAGATTACACGTGAGGCCAGGAAAGGGCTTGACAATTATAAGAAAGAATTGCCTGAAAATAAATCAACCGGGGATAACAAGCTGGACCAGAAAATCGAGCAGGTAACCATGCATGTCAAAAAATACAGAAGTGCTGCTCAATCCGAGCCAAACGAAAAGGAGAACGTTGAGAAAGACTTACCACTGGCGGCCGGCGACAGGGTGAAGATACTGAGCCTGCAGGTTGACGGCGAAGTACTTGAAATCAACGGCGATAATGTCCTTGTAACCTATGGCCAGAGCATGATTACCACTGTAAAAGCAACGAATATTCAGAAACTGCCGAGGGTAAAATCAAAGCAGGTTAAAGCCTCACAATTCGACTGGAGTATAAGTCAGCGAAAACTGAATTTCAAAAATGAAATTGATATTAGGGGCAAAAGAGGTGATGAGGCAGTTGATATTGTGCGTAATTTTGTTGATGATGCCACTATTGTGGGTGTTTCAGAATTAAGAATATTGCACGGGAAAGGAAACGGGATTTTAAAATCACTTGTACGCGATTACCTTAAATCCCTTGATGTAGTAAGATCGTGCAAGGATGAACATGTTGAACGGGGCGGATCGGGCATAACTGTAGTACAACTCGATTTCTGAAAACATGGAGACACGGGAAACTATAAATATTAAAAGTTCTCAGGTTTCTCCCAGGTTTCGTTACGTGTTGTCTTACCTTTCAGAGCAACTGGGTATTGATTTCACTATAAACAGTGATTCAGACAGAACTCTTTATTATAGCCCAAAAACTATTGAAGATTCAGTTTGTATATATGATTCCGGTTTACTCCGGGAAAAATCGATAAGCAAAAGGTTAATACCGGTTTCCGCAGAACCCGGAAATGTTCAGCTTTTTCCTTCGCCTTCCGGGTTTGATTTTCCCCTGGACATATTTTCAGCCATATTTTATATGCTGAGCAGGTATGAAGAATACCTGCCTTTTGAGCCGGACCCTTACGGACGCTTTGAAGTATCACAGGGTCTTGCGGGTAGACATGGTTTTGCTGAGGAGCCGGTCGTCGATCGGTGGATAAAAATGTTCAGAACCGCACTTGTTCGGTGGTTTCCGAGCATTAAAGTCCCGGAAAGAAAGTTCGGATTTGTGTCCACAATTGATGTGGATAGCCCCTGGGCTTACCTTCACAAAGGATTTTTACGCAATACGGCAGGAATACTCAGGTCACTGACTTTAATGGATTGGGCTGAAGTGAGTAACAGGTTTTCAGTTATTACTGGCAGGAAGAAAGATCCGTATGACGTATATGATTACATAAACCGGGTTGAAGAAAAAAACGGTATCCGTTCTGCTTATTTTTTCCTTTCGGGTGATTATGGTGGATACGATGTCAATGCCGCATTCAGGAAGACGGAATTCAGCGAACTGGTCACTAAAATCAGGGCACATAACCAGGTTGGAATTCATCCTTCATACCGGTCAAATATAAATTTCAACATACTGAAATCCGAATTCAAACAATTCGGCGCAATTCTGCGAACTGAACCGGAACTCAGCAGACAGCATTTTCTTATGCTTAAACTTCCGGATACCTATGACAGGCTTGTTGAATCAGGTATTACGCATGACTACTCAATGGGCTACGCGTCCACACCGGGTTTCAGGGCGGGCACAAGCAGGCCTTTCAAATTTTACAATCTGAAAAAAGAAACTGAAACAGGTTTGGTAGTGCATCCCTTTGTTGTGATGGATGTAACATTGCAGCAATACCTGAAGTTAGATCCATTGCAGGCAACACGTAAAATAAAGCAACTGATTCAAAAAACGGCTGCAGTCAACGGATTGTTCACCTGGCTCTGGCATAATGAATCGTTATCGGAGCACGGCATATGGAAAGGATGGCGGAAGGTTTTTGAGGAGATGGTTGGCGAGTGTAAATCAGTGACTGGTGACTGGTGACTGGTGATTAGTTAGTAATTAATTAATAAGCGATTAAGTAATAAGGCCAATTCAAAATCGGAAATTTCAATCGTAAATCGTAAATCGTAAATTAAAATGATTCGATTTTTAGCACATAATGAAATTGATGTTGTGAAATGGGATCATTGTATTTCCGAATCCGGCACTACCCTGCCCTATGCCTACTCATGGTGGCTTGATACGGTTAACCCCGGATGGAACGCGCTCATTATGGATGATTACCTGGCAGTGATGCCGCTTACCGGAAGCAAAAAGCTGGGATTCAATTACCTTTTTCAACCCTGGTTTACCCAGCAACTCGGTATTTTTTCACCCCGTGAAGAACCTAAAACCGAAGCCGGCCGGTTCTTACAGGCTATTCCCGGCATTTACAGGTTTGTGGATATTCAGCTGAATGCTGAAAATATTCCGTCTTCTGACCTTTACCGTGTTAATTACAGGACCAACTTTGAGTTGAAACTGGACAAGGACTATATGTCGATATATTCCTCATATCACAGGAATTGCAGGCGAAACGTGCAAAAGGCAAAAGCAGCAGGACTTAAAGCTGACCGTGGTCCCGGAGCTTCACTCTTCAGCCGGTTTGTTGCCCGCAATATCGAAGACAGGCTGCCTCACTCCAAAGACCTTTTCACAGTACTTGAAAAGCTTTTAGGAACCTGTGAAATGAACGGAACGGGGAAAAGCCTGGGGATATACAGGAATCAGGTGCTTCTGGCAGCCGGGTGGATTGTTGAAATGCCGGAGCGTGTATTGTTTATGGCATGTGCATCAACAATGGAAGGTAAACAGAACCAGGCCATGTATGCCCTGGTTGACCACATTATTTCAACCTATGCCGGAACAGGAAAAATTCTCGATTTCACAGGTTCCACAATGCCCGGGGTGGCTTATTTCAATGCCGGCTTCGGCGCAATAAAAACTGCCTATCCATCAGTGAAGAGAAATACGCTTCCATGGTATTTGAAAATGCTGAAAAAGTGACTGGTAACTGGTGACTGGTGACTGGTGACTGGTCCCATTACCGATCACCGATCACCGATTACTGATTACTGATTACTGATTACCTTTTACCCCTTACTCTCTCCCCCTTTATCTCCGAGACTTTGCTTCTTAAAAAATCCCTGAACTCACGGCTTGGCCGCTGGCACAAGTAAACCGTAGTACCATATTCCCTTGCCAGGGTATCCGTAATGGATCCGAGTGAATCAACCCGTTCAAACATAGGAAATACGTCGTCTCCCCTTTCATCGTTGATGTAAAAAAACAAATCGGCATTCGCACTGAGTGTATCAGGCATCCATAGAATATAGCTGTCGGAAAAGCTCATTGCCTGCGGCAGCCCGTGCCCTCTTCCATAAAGATCAACCGAACCTGCCTGTCCGTAATTTTCGCCATAAATAAAAATGCGGCTTTTATCCTGCACCGTGTCGGCAGCTTTGATTACGATACCTGCGAGCTCATCCCAGCCGATCATATCAGCAAAATCCTGGGGAAGCGTGTGCATTTTACCGTCTTCCCATCTCAAAAGAGCCTCCGCGCCCATTTTCGGTGGCATTTTCGAAAAATAGGATGCCAGTTTAGGACCCGATGCCAGCGGAATGCCGGCTGGAACCATTGGAATTGAAAAGGCAACAAGGCCAACAAGGAAGACCGTTCTCCAAATTGCTGACCGGATTGTCTTCTCCCACGACACAGCTCCGGCAGCGAAAAGAAATGGGTACAAACCTGCCAGGTAATAACTTTTCCCTTTCAAAATCAGGAAGAAGACCAGTATGGATAGGTAAATAATGGCAAAAATGCGGAACCTGGCGTTTGTCTTCCTGGCAAGCAGCCATATTAATCCGGCAATCCACAAAAACGATCCAAAGGTAAACATCAGCACCTGGTCGATTACGATATCAATCCTTTTTACATTCACCAGCTGCGTATCCCGTAATTCAATCATGTGTTTGGTTACAGGAAATCCATGATTGTACTGCCATAGTATGTTCGGTAAAAACAGCAGAATGGCAATTCCTGCAGCAATCCATGTATATTTATCAGCCAGCACTTTCCTTTTGGGTGAAAGCAACAAACCTATAAAAATTCCGGCGGCAAGAAATACGACCATGTATTTGTTGAGCATTCCCAGTCCGAATCCGACACCAAGCCACAACAGCCATATATGATTTTCAGTATTGATATATTTCAGCAGGAAATACAGAATGGCTGTCCAGAGAAGAATGTCAAACGGAACGGGCTGCAACATGGAATAGGCCCTGAGAAATAGCAACGTGGTTGAAAGCACAAGGCATGCAAGAATTTTTGAATAGATACCTCCGCCCAGTTCCCCGACAATTAAGCCGGTGAGTAATACAAGCAGGAAACCCGCAATTGCGGATACCAGTCTAATCGAAAATAACGGACCAAAAGGCAACAATTGGGCAAGATAACTCACCAGCCCTATCAAAGGAGGATTCGACCAGTAACCGGCTGACAGGTGTTTGCCCAGTGAAAGATAAAGAAACTCATCCCGATGGAAACCCAGCGTGTTATAGGTAAAAAGGTGGAACAGGAAACCGGCCGAAGCAATGACAATAATCCAGAAAAGGCCTTTGTCTTTACTTAATGGTGTCATGATGGAGGGTTTTAGTTAATCAAAAATAAAGAAAATTGATTCTCTTGTAACTGGTTAATTACGAAATCCGTAAAACTTTAAAAACTGGCTTATGTTGCGGATAGTATTTTTGATTTCTTTATTCATAGCTCCCGGATTTATTCAGGCACAGGAAAAAGCCTCAGGCTGCACCTTTGGAAATTGTGATAACGGGAAAGGAACCTACAAGTATTCGAATGGTTTTGTCTATGAGGGAACTTTTGTGAACGGACTGCGTGAAGGAAGAGGAATGCTCAAAGGCTCTGACGGCAGCTGGTATGATGGAATGTGGGTAAAAGATAAATTCCAGGGCCAGGGTACCTATGTATGGCCGAACGGAGCAAAATATACAGGAGCGTGGGAAAACGGTGTTCAGAACGGGTATGGCATTTTCTTTTATAAAAACGGAGACAAATACACCGGATATTTCAAAGACAACCTCTTCGAAGGTCAGGGCAAGTATACCTGGGCAGATGGTTCAAGTCAGGAAGGAATTTATTCCAAAGGTCAGCTTATATCAGAGCGTAAATAAAAAAGCACTAACTTTGCAATCGATTCTATAAATTGAGATAATGGAGGACGTCAAAGGGCCCATAGTGAAGGATTTTGTGAAGGCAGCAGCAGATTTCTGCCAGTTAGTTGAACAGGCTTCCAAAAAAAAGACGGGTGAACTATTCAATGAATTTCAGCAGTTGGTGCCTGCACTGTATATGAAGGCTGCTTTATTGCCATTGCCAAAGTATTGCTATGATGAAGAAATGACAGCCTTTGTTAAAGAGGATGATTATGCCCGGATCCATGATGGATTGCAGCATAAATTTGAACTCTTTACCGGCATAACCGGAATGTCGCCGGGAACCTTGCCAAATCAGCATGAATTGATAAGCTTCGCGCTCGCTGAAAGTTTTACGGATCTCTACGAAGAATTAAAAAATTTCGTAAAGCTTTACGAAGTAGGATTGCCGCAATCGATGAACGATGCAGTATGGTTCTGCCGGAAAAGCTTTGAACAAAGTCTCGGAATCAGAATTATCGAATCGCTGAAATCTCTCCATTCCCTTGTTTATGATAAAAATTCTACCGGTTCAAGGGCTATTCAGAATGACGATTTTCTAAGGGATGAAGAAGAACCCTGGTTCTCTGATGACCAGGAACAAGTATACGGAGATGATGAATAATCTCAGGTATTTCTCCAATGTTGAAGATGATTATATAAAGTCGTTGCCTTCAATGACTTTTCCGGGTACAATCACAGTTGTGGATCAGCCTGCTTCATATGATGTGATACACCGTTTGCTTAAAGATGAATTTATTCTTGGTTTTGATACAGAAACCAGGCCTTCTTTCAAAAAAGGAAGGACACACAATGTGGCGTTGCTGCAATTATCAACTCGCGAACAAGCTGTTCTCATCAGGACCAACCTTGTTCCCATTCCACGTTTTGTAGTAGACATTCTTGAAAATGAAAACATTATCAAAGTGGGTGTTGCCATTAAGGACGATTTGAATGCTCTCAACCGTCTCGTCAGTTTCAAGCCCGGAGGCTTTGTTGATCTTCAGCAATTCGTTAAGAAATTCGGAATTGAGGATAACGGTCTGAAAAAACTGGTGGCCAATATTATGGGATACCGGATCTCTAAGAAATCACAAACATCCAACTGGGAACAGGAAGTTCTCAGCCGTGAGCAACTCGAATATGCCGCCACGGATGCCTGGGTATGCCGGCAAATGTACGAAATACTGAATAACACCATTAACTGACTTTCGCATGAACGGTTTTACAACCATTTTTCTGAAGCCCGGAAAAGAACAATCGGTCATGAGAATGCATCCCTGGATTTTCTCCGGGGCCATTAAGAAAATTGACGGAAAGCCGGCTGAAGGCGATATCGTTGAAGTTTTTTCCTCTGAACGTGAATTCCTGGCAATGGGCCATTACCAGGTAGGTTCAATTGCCATAAGGCTGTTCTCTTTTGACCCTGTTGAACCCGGCAAAGAGTTCTGGAAACAGGTTATCCGGAAAGCATATGATTTCAGGGCCACACTGAATCTTACAGATAACCCCGGCACAAATGTATACAGGCTTATAAATGGCGAAGGCGATGGTTTGCCGGGATTGATCATTGACTATTATAACGGGATCGCCGTAATGCAGATGCATTCTATCGGGATGTACCGTATCAGGAAAGTAATAGCTGAAATACTTGCGGAGTTGTATGGTAAAAAACTGACCGCAGTTTACGATAAGAGTGAAAGTACGTTGCCCTTCAAAGCCAACCTGAACGCCAAAAATGAATTTTTGATTGGCAGCAGGGCATCGGGTGAGGTTATTGAGAATGGGCACCGGTTCGGTATTGATGCCGAGACCGGGCAAAAGACGGGATTTTTTATTGACCAGCGCGAAAACAGGGAGCTGCTTACACGGTATATTAAAGATAAAGATGTACTGAACATGTTTTGCTATACGGGAGGCTTCTCGGTGTATGCCTCTGCAGAAGGGGCACGCCTTGTGCATTCGGTAGACAGTTCAGCACAGGCCATTGAGCTTACAGACAAAAACATTCAGCTTAACAATATACCTTCAGAAAAGCACCAGTCCTTTGCTACGGATGCTTTTTCATTTCTGAATAACATTAAGGATAAGTATGATGTGATAATCCTTGATCCACCTGCTTTTGCCAAGCACCAGGATGCTCTGAACAATGCTCTGATGGGCTACAAAAGACTTAACCAGAAGGCGATTGAACAGGTCAGACCCGGTGGGATCATTTTTACTTTTTCCTGCTCCCAGGTAGTTACCAAAGAAAACTTCCGCAAATCGGTTTTCGCTGCCGCCGCCAATTCCGGTCGTGAAGTCCGTATCCTCCACCAGCTCACCCAACCCCCCGATCATCCCATCTCCATTTACCATCCCGAAGGAGAATACCTCAAGGGATTAGTGATACAGGTAGAGTAAGGGGCTTGCCCCCATATCATCGGGGTTCATCGGTGTCGGTTCATCGGGGTCGGACCAGAGTACATCATTGTTTTTCAATAATTTAAACCCTAAAAAGAGGCCTTTTTTAGCCTTAGAGCTTCATTTTTAGTATCAAAAACAGGCTTCTAAGAAATTTTTAGGATTTTTAATTAGCAGTCCATAACATTAAAATTCCTTAGAGGGCCAAAAAAAGGGTCAAAAATGGGCCTCTAAGGCCGAAAATAACCAAAAAAACAGGCGTATAATATTGATTATATGTTATTTAGTCTGGTCCGACCCCGATTTCTTCTTCAGCTTAGCCAATGCATTTTCAAGTGATTCATCGGGTTTGATGAAGTTGTATTCTCCCCAGAAGGATTCGTCGTAATCGCCGAGCTGGTCGATGAAGAACTCGAAGGGACGGGCGCTTTCACGATAGGAAAAACGGTTTACATCAACTGTGTCCATGTCGATTACAACGGTTTCAAGACGGGTGTTATATACTGAACTGCTCAGCTGATGCCGGTTCCGGATCTTAAACGCGGTTTCACAGTCGATCATATGCAGGTAATACCGGCTTCCTATTTTGCGGAATGCCACTTTGTAACTGGCTTTTAACGTCTTCACAATCATATTCGGGGGCTTCCGTACAATGAACCTGTCAGTGGCAAGATCAAGGTATTCAGGATCCACCTGGAATTCAACCCATGAATAAGCCATGTCCTGAATATCAATGATGATACGCCCCGAATAGAATGTTCCCTGCGGAGAACCTTTTATGGGTTTAAACTCAACCACATACCTGTCCCTGCCGTCCTCCACCACAATGTCGGATAACTGGTAATGATAATCGCCAAGGTTTTCCCCTGTCAGAAAATCAGGCATGTTCTTAACCACATCAAGCATGAGCATGGTGTTTAACCCGGCTTTCAGTTTCAGCATTACCGAATCATTACGGCTGAAATTCTCGTTTCTTCTTCCCTTGAGTATCTTTACCCTGTCGGGCGCCGAAGACATATACGCGGTCTTGAAATTTTCAAGAATTGCCTCGGATACCATCATGTATTTGCTGCCTTTCTTTATGGTCTCCCTGTAAAAAGAAGTAAGTAACGCCGGTTTGTCGGGGTAATTGTCCCGTATCCTGCGGTCGGCATTCCGCAAAAGCATTACCGGGCTTATTTTACGGATAATTACCTCCTGGATGGGTATAATATCGGGTTCAAGATAATACTGCTGATTGGTGTTGATGAGCGAAGAAACCGGTGCTGAAAAGTTCTTGTATCCTATACATGAAATACTGAGCGTTTCCTTTAACATAGACGATTCAAGCTTTAGCTGGAATTCACCTTCCCCGTTGCTGACCACGCCTATAGGCTTTCCTACAAGGTACACACTGCTGAAAGGAAGAGTTTGCCGGGTTTCCCTGTCAAATACTTTACCGGATATTTTAACCAGGAACACCGAATCAACCACACTGTCGGGATTGGCGGATACTGTTCTGAAGGGTTTATAAATCACCAGGTGCCTCCCGATCACATCATAATCGAGTTCCGGATTGTTAAACATTTTTACAAGAATGCCTTCCAGTGTTTCCTGCTGTGCCTTTAAGGTAATGGTCTTTTTTCTGTCGAACAATCCGGAATTATAAGAAGGTGAAAGACCCGTTTGTTGCTCCAGAATTTTTAATGCCTGGTCAATAGTGCAGGTGGTTTCAGGAATCGTGAGCCGCTTGAGAAGCAACGAATCCTGGGCCTGTGCGACAATTGTCGCAACCAGCAGGCACAGGACTAATGCCAGGGAGCGGTGAGACACCATCAGGGAAATTTATTGTGAAAGATAGATCGTATCGTTTGATTTTGCAAAGTTGAAATTACCTATAATGCTAATTGTTTTAATTACCGTATCAAGGGGATCACCCTGAAAAGATCCGTTTGCTTTAATCGTACCGTTCGGCACATTTTTAAGTATAATTTCAGTATCATAAACACTTCGTACAACTGAAATTACTTCTTCGATAGGAGTGTCTGAGAAAGTGAGTGAACGGGTTTTCCAGGCAATTGAATTGGCATTTACAGCCTTCACAAGGTTTATTTTCTCATGATTAATTGAACCTATGCTACCCGGTTTTATAAGAACCTTATTATTGAGATCATTTCTGTCTGACAGTTCCACCAAACCTGTGGTTACATATACTTCAGCATGTTTTTCGCTGTTGCTTGAATTCACATTAAAAGTGGTTCCGAGAACCCGGATGCGGGCATCACCGGCATATATTATAAAAGGCCTGTCGCTTTCATGTTTCACTTCAAAATAAGCCTCACCATCAAGCCGTACTTCCCTAATTTTTTTACCAAAATGTTTCGGATAAGTAAGGGTGGCATTGCTGTTCAAATAGATTACCGACCCATCTGCGAGTTCAATCGATCTTCCCTTATCCATCAATGAAGCCGTGAAGGTAACTTTACTGAACCGGTTTACAATACTTACTGATGCAACACCAAGCACAACAAGCAATAACAGCGACGCGGCAATACGCATCACCATTGAAAAACGACCCGAAACGGTTTTTGGCTGAACCGGCATCTGTTCCATAACCGGTTCTGCTGCGATCCGGTTCTGAAACTTGCTCCACGCTTTATCCACATCAAAATGAGGCTCCATTGAATTCATCTTCTTCCAATCTGATTTAACATCATTCAACAATGCCCTGTTTTGGGGACTTTTTGAAGCCCATTCCATCAGCGTATTGTTCTCCTTTTCATTGGTTTCACCGGCCATGTACTTTGCTAGTAAATTCCAATCTGTTTTATATTTTGTAAACATAATTTTCATTTTTAAGCCATTTCAGCATATTCTTTAAGGTTCTTCCGGAGCATTTTCAGCGCCTTTCCCATATTAGCCTCCACTGTTTTAACCGAAATCGAAAGCTTTAAGGCTATTTCATTGTATTTCAACCCCTCATAGCGATTCAGCCTGAAAATCCTGCTGCACCGTTCGGGCAATGAATTCAGCGTATCATCAATTATACCCTGCAATTCGCGGGCATTTGAGCTATGCTGTGGCTCGTTGTCCACCTCTGATTCATGCAATAAGTAATAATTCCTGTATCTTGTTTCCACATTCCGGTGCTCGATAAATTTAAGGCACCGGTTATGAACGGCCGAATACAGGTATGATTTCAAAGAACTGTTGATCTGTAACTCCGATTTTTTTTCCCATAACTTGTAAAACAACTCCTGGACAATTTCTTCTGCAGTATCCGAATCATTAACAAAACGGTAAGCGTAAGCGCACAGCATCTGGTAATATTGCCGGAACATGGATTCAAATGATTGCAGATCCATTAATGAGATCTGGCTTGTATTGCCGTAATCGACCATCTTTGCTACTGCCTGTTCAGGGTAATTCATTTGGTTCGATCGTAAAATTAACATTCTTATTGATATCCTGTGAGCTTTTTACTAAATCACCTCCCTCGGACCGGAGTCTTCGGGAGGTGATGACCTTATATTAACCTTCTACCTAACCCCTAGTCAATGTTCTGCCACCGCAGTTTCTTATTGAGCTTGTTTATAACCGACTCAATTGATTCTTCAGGTTTAATGTAATTGTAGTCGCCCCAGAAATTCTCATCTTTATAGGCATTTACCTTGTCGGCAAAAATATCTGTCATCCTGGTCTGGTCCCTGTATTTTGCCTTGTTAATATTTTCCGTATTCCGGTCAGTCACTGCCATTTCAAGTGCCGTGGTATAAGTGGCATCGAAACGTTTCTTTTTCCAGTCGCATTTGAAAACCAGTTCTGACCGTACATGGTTGAGGTACCATTTTTCATTCAGAACCCTGTAATTGATTGAGTAATCGGCACCAAGGACGTCAATCTTAAGATCCATGGGTTTTTTCCTTACCAGTTCATTGTCGGCAATGTCAAGGGCCTTATCACTGAAGGAAAAGTCGATTCTTGAAATGGCCATGTTCTTCGTGTCGAGATAAACAGTGCCTTTGTAAAGAGCAATGTCAACTTCAGGTTTCTGATCAAACTGGATTACATAGTTATCGCGTCCGTCAATGGATGCATATCCGGCGAATTTAAAATTATACTTGTCGAAGTATTCTTCTGAAAGGATTTCACCCGGGTTTTTAACCACATCAAGGAGGAAGCTAGTCTTAGGACCACCCTGTAATTTGAACATCAGGGTATCCATTTTCTTCACATCCTCACTTTTACGGCCCTTGAAAATTTTAACCCTGTCATAATCCATCAGGCTTGTGTAAGGCGATTTATATACATCAAGGACAGCTTCTGCAACAGCCACATAAGAACGGTTCTGTTTAACCGTTTCACGGTAGAATCCAACCTGCATTTCAGGGTCAGCGTTGTAATTTTCAGGAATTCGCCTGTAGGCCATCCTGAGAAGATCCATGGGATCGTCGCTGCGGATAACTACCTGCTCCAGCGGAGTTGCCGCTATTTCGAGCCTGAATGTGTTTTCCCTGTCTTTTAGTTCTGCCAGGTCAACAATCAGGTTTTTGTAACCGAGGTTTGAAATACCCAGCTTGCGGTTCAGTTCTGTTGTGGGAACTTTTAAAATAAATTCACCGTCGGCATTTGTAACAGTGCCCAGGCTGCTTCCAACCAGGTAAACGTTTGCAAATACAACCGGTTTCTTTGTAGTGTGATCGATAACCTTACCTGTAAAAACTTTAAAGGCGGTATCCTGAGGATTTCTTTCGCGGTTCCAACCGGAACCCATTGCCTGCACTGATGTTATGCCGACGAGGATCAGCATCAGGGCAAGAGTGTTTACTGAATTTTTAATTAATGATTTCATGACAATTCGTATTGAGTGATTTATTTATTTTCCTGGTCTTGATCATTCGGAAAAGCTTTTCTGTCTATATGACCTCGACCCCCCTCAATACCCTATCAGGAAATTTATTGATTTGTTGATTTTAAGATTTAACGAGGTTATCCGGCGATTCGTTTTTATTCAACTGCGCGAGATACCAATTGATAATGACACTGTTAAACCCGTTGTAAGGGAGCTTTTTCCTTATTGACGGGTTGATATCGGCAAGCATCGGACCGGTTAACTTTTCATAACAGGCCCAGTCATTTTTCAGAATATACCTGTAACGGACAGATCGGGGTAGCAAAGGTTTCAACCGGTTTTTGATCTTTTGCAATTTTTTTGTGAAGCGACCGGGTGTTAATTCCTTTTCGAAGTTAAGGCTGTACTTTTTAAAATAATTCTCCCGGAGGCAGCTGTCATAAATATGTTTGTGGTTTTTACATTCCGGTGGAAGTTTCCTGAAGAAATCAACTAATTCATTGTCCCAATAAAAGAACCTGACCTGAAAACCAAAAAAAGAAAATACGTGTGACGAATTAATAATGAATTTCGCAATCTTTTCCCGGATATCCCAGTCTTCGAATATACTATATCCCAAAAACGCGGATTTTGCATCCAGTTCCGCGTCAAGCCTTTTCCTGAAGATTTTCAATACCTGAAAGTTATCAGGATAATTAAAATACTTACTTTTAAGAATCCGGGTTAAAACTTTATTGGGTTTTATATCAACGGGAAACACCTTACCAAACTGGCTTCCACCCAGCAGGTCACCGGAGTGTCCGGGTAAAAAAACACTTTCATCCGGAATCAGTTTATGTTTTAACAGGTACAGTACAGCAGGGTATTCCTGGAGGTAGAACATCGATGTAAATTTGGACGCATACCTGTAATAGTCATAAAATTCCTTACTGCTGATTGACAGGGCCTCATCCTGAAATTTTTCATAGTCTACAAAATACCATTTGAAACCAAGCAATTCAGCCACTTTTTGCGAAATGTCAACCTCCCTTGTCCTCCGGCCGTAGGTAAAACAGATCGTATTATCATACCCGTAATTTTTGAGAATACAGGCAATCAGCCTTGAATCAAATCCTCCGCTAAGCGGCAATACGGGGGTGGATTTACCAATTGACCGGATGAAACGCAATGCGGCTCCTTCGATGGCTTTGTGCATGGCTGCAACAGGATCACCATCATGACTGATTTCACCTGGTTTGACTTTAAAGGAGAAAATCCGTTCCCTTTCAATCTTTCCATTGCGGATAGTTACCAATTCCCCCGGGGGCACCTGTTTGATTTCATCAATGAGAGTGTCAGGACCTGTTGTATATCCCATATGTCTGAATTCCGCGGAAACATCCTCCGATATCGAGTCGCCCGGCAACCGCAATTCTTCAGGATCATCGCTGATTGCTATTTGGGGACTTATACGAAAGAATACCGGGAAGAATCTTGATTTATCACAGTACAGGTAAATTGTATTGCCTGATGAATAAATGAAAGAGTATATACCATTTAATGATGTTAACTCCCGCACCGGCTTTTCGGGATTATCCGTCATCTGGGAAAAATAATTCAGCAACGCATCTTCATTCATGAATTCACCACCGGGAGAATGCGCATGACCAGCAACATACAGGTTCCTGCCTTTTCTCCACGAAAAATCGTTGGTGATTATTTTAACAACCGATTCCATTCGGCTTATTTAAATGATTCAGCACTTTTTGAGACGGGCTTAATATTCTTACCGTAATTTTTCAGTAACGACAGGTACCAGACGAAATTATACGTTAACACAATACAGCCGGAGATTACAAATAAAATGATAGCCAGGATGACATCCTTATAATAAACACCGATACCCAAAGAAACCATTCGGACAATCAAATAAACAATATCGATTATCAATGCTTTTCTTTGTTTAAAAAAGATATCCGGAATAAAGCTGATGGGAAATGTGAAAAGAACCAAAAATACCCATGGCAAAAGAATACCGGAAATGCTTCCGGCTTCCTGCCATTCGATTCCAAAAAGTAAAACAAAGACTGGCCTTGAAACAAAAAAGAACAGGATAAACAATACGGCTGTTACCGGCATTAAAATCCGAAGCCATTTAAAAAGTTCCTCTTTGATAGGTGCTTGTTGATTCACCCTTTCAACTATACTTTGGTTGAGTACTTTCGACACCGAACCTGTAAGCAGTTGTACGGGAGTCAGCAGGACCCCCGCAGCGAGTGAATACTGACCGGCATCATGAACAGTAAAAAACTTTGAAAGAACAAAAATCGGTAGCGTTGTGGAAATCGCATTAATTAATTGAAGAGGCATACTGAAAACAGGGAAGTTTTTATACCTGACAGCAACTTCTTTTATGTTGTTCCATGCAACAGGGATCTCACCTGCGGTGATCCTGACCTTTCTCAACACCTGGCAGACCAGTTGAATGGCTGATGTTAACTGTCCGATTAACCTCCCCAAGATAAGACCGTAATTAGTATAATTAAATAATCCAAAGAGCAGTTTGGATATATTGACTCCTATTCCCTGGTTTATTGAACACTGTGAAATGAAACTGAAATATTTGTTGCGGTTCGAATAGCTGATAAAAATGGCATAGATATTTCCAAGTATTACAGAAACAGGCACCCATAAAAGAAACGAACTGATTTCAGGAGTATTGAAAAATTTCTGAGCTATGACATTCCGAAAAAACAGTGAAATAAAAAAAACGACGAGGCTTATCACCACCGTACACATCATGGCCAGAAGAGCAAGAGATCTGGCATGTGTATCATTTTTGGGCAAAAGTATTGCCTGCTCATACACACCGGAGGCCAGTAAAGATACGATGCCTGTAATACTTGTAAATAAACCGAAAACACCAAACTGTTCAGGTGAATACATCCTGCTGAATACAGGGTAAAGAGCCAGCGATAATAGCAGTGCAATTGAAGATCCCAGGAACAGAAAAAATGAATGTCTTACAAATTCCGTTTTGAAAATGCCCGACAACAAATTTTGGTTTCCTGGTTTGTACATTTCTATTCCATCAATGTAAAATCAATTTCAGCACTCTCCTCCACCTCCACCAGTTTTCCGTCATCACACTTCAGTGTGCGGGCGGGATATTTTTTGAGAAGTGTATAGTTATGGCTGGCCATCAGCACAGCCCTGCCACTCTCACTTATTTCGCGAAGCAGTGCCATAATGGATTCGGATGTCTCAGGATCAAGATTTCCGGTAGGTTCATCAGCCAGGATAACCTCAGGATCATTCAGAAGAGCCCTTGCAATGACAACACGCTGCTGTTCTCCGCCTGACAATTGATGTGGCATTTTGAATCCCTTGTTGATCAGGTTCACTTTCTCAAGAACCAGCTTTATCCGGCCGTCAATTTCCTCTTTGACCTTCCAGCCTGTGGCATGAAGTACGAACCAGAGGTTATCATAAACAGACCTGTCCGACAACAGCTGGAAATCCTGGAAAACTATGCCCAGCTTGCGGCGAAGTAAAGGAACCTGTTTGGGTTTTATGTTTTCAAGCGAAAAACCCACCACAGTTGCGGTGCCTGTATTAAGCGGCAATTCGGCGTTTATTGTTTTTATGAGGCTTGATTTACCACTGCCCACACGGCCTATTAGGTAAACAAATTCACCTTTGGATATCGAAAAATTCACATCCGACAGGACAAGGTGATCATCCTGGAAGATAGAAGCCTTTTCAAAAGATATTACAGTGTTTTCGGGCATGCAAGTTGGCTGATGAATGATTAACAAACCCAAAAATAGACAATATCATGCAATTATTACGGGCCGTTAATTAACAACGTAATGTTAATTTAAACAGAATAAGCCGGTCACTTTATACGTTATTAATCCGTAATTTTGGTCAAAATCTGATAATAAGTATGAAACTAGCTGTTAGTCTGATAATTACGTTTGTTCTTTGCACCACCCTCAAATCCCAGCAAACCTATTACAACACCGATGAAGACAAACAGTACCGGCAGGCTGTTGAACTTTACAATAACGGAAAATACAGCGCAGCGCAGGTATTGTTTGATGAATACGCCGCCATGTATGCCGGAGAGAATTCTGATGAGGTATCCGGAAGCCAGTTTTATGCATCGATGTGTGCTGTGAAATTATTCAATAATGATGCAGAGGCAAGGATTATTAAGTTCCTTAATGATAATCCCGAGAATCCGAATAAGAACGAAGCGCTGTTCAACCTGGCGGGATATTTCTTTCAGAAGAAAAGCTACAGCAATGCACTTATATATTACGAACAGGTTGATAATACAAGACTTAGCAAGGATGACAATGCAGAATACGAGTTCAAAAGAGGTTACTGCTATTTTGTGAAAGAGGATTATGATAAGGCACGGATGGCTTTCAACGAAATAAAGGATCTTGACACCAAGTATACTGCTCCGGCACTGTATTATTATGCCCATATTAATTACACACAGGGTAACTATGAAACAGCGCTTGCTGGTTTCAACAGGCTGAAAGATGATCAGAATTTCGGCCCGATAGTGCCTTATTACCTGACACAGATTTATTACAAGCAGAAAAAATACGACGAGGTCATTAAATACGCTCCGCAACTGATGACGGATGCGAGCGAAAAGCGGGGACCTGAAATTGCACGAATTACAGGTGAATCCTATGTTCAGATGAATCTTTACGAGGAAGCCATACCCTATCTTGAGAAATTTATTGAATCGGGAAGCAATGTAACCTCAGAGGATAAGTACAGCCTGGCCTATGCCTATTATAAAACCGGCGCTTTTGAAAAAGCAGCCAACCTGTTCAGCCAGATAACAGGAAGTGAAACAGCTTTGAGCCAGAATGCCCTCTATCACCTTGCGGATTGCCAGATTAAGCTCAATGACAAAAACAAAGCTCGTATGGCTTTCTCTTCGGCGTCGAAAATGAGTTTTGATCCGGCCATCCAGGAGGATGCACTGTTTAACTATGCTCTTCTCACTTATGAACTCGACTATTCCCCTTTTAACGAGGCCGTGCAGTCGCTTAACGAATATCTCGAAAAATATCCCAATTCGAAACGCAGTGAAGAAGCCACCAATTATCTTGTTTTAGCTTACCTGAACGCAAAAAATTACAGCCTGGCGCTTGAATCGATCGAGAAGCTTCACGGCATGAATAACGAGATAAAAAAGGCCTACCAGAAAATCGCCTATTACCGTGGCCTTGAATTATTCAGCAACCTGAGCTTTGATCAGGCCATTGATATGTTCAGCTCGGCCGATAAATACGGGAATTTCGATAACAAGATCTACGCGCTCTGCCATTACTGGATGGGTGAAGCCTGGTACAGGAAAGGCGACTATTCAAAGGCTCTTGATAATTACAATGCATTCCTTGCCCAGCCCGGAGTATCATCGTATCCCGAATATGCCCCGGCGAACTACAACCTTGGATATTGCTATTTCAGCCAGAAACAATACCCCGATGCAGCGGTATGGTTCGGAAAGTACGTTTCACTGGCAAAGAACCCGCAGAAAGAAGTTCTCAGCGATGCTTACAACCGCCTTGGCGACTGCTATTTTGTACAGCAGCAATATTTAAAAGCCGTTGGTTATTACGATAATGCACTGAAAAACGGATCTGGCGCCAATGATTACACCATGTTTCAAAAAGCAATGGCGCTGGGTGTCACAGGTAAAGACAATGAGAAAATCAATGTTCTCAACCAGATGCTGACTACTTATCCTAATTCTTCATATAAACCTGATGTATATTTTCAGATTGCTGAAAGCAATGTAAAGCTGAATCAGAATGATATGGCCATCAGCAATTACAGGCGTGTGGTGAATGATTACCCCAGAAGCAGCTACGTTAAAAAGTCACTTCTTGCACTTGGCCTTTTATATTATAACGCCAACAGGAACAATGATGCCATAACCAGTTATAAAAAGGTAATTGAGGATTACCCGGGCACACCTGAAGCGGAGAATGCGATGATCGGCCTGAAAAACGTATATGTTGACGATAAAAACGTAGAGGGCTTTTATGCTTACATGAAAGATAAGGGGCAGCTTACCTCATCCGATCTCATTGAGCAGGATTCACTCATGTACCTCACTGCCGAAAGGACTTATATGTCGGGTGATTACGCTAAAGCACAGCAAAGCCTGTCGAGCTACATCGAAAAGAATCCGGACGGCCGTTACCTTGTGAATGCCTGGTTTTATAAGGGCGATTGCCATTACCGCAATAAGGAAGACGGTCCGGCTCTTGAAGCTTTTGATTACGTGATAAACAGTCCTCGCAGCAAATTTACAGAACCCGCACTTCTGGGCGCTTCCCGGATAAAATTCAGGCAAAAAGACTATGCCGCTGCTGCTGATTACTACCAGAAACTTGAAGAAAATGCAGAAGTGCAGGCAAACCGGCTTGAAGCCAGGATGGGAATGCTTGAATGCTATTCAATGCTGGGAGATAACCCAAAGGTAATTGAACAAGCCGACCGCATTTTACTTTCAGAAAAACTGTCAAAAGACCAGGAAAGAAAAACAAGGTTTGCAAAAGCTAAGGCACTACAGGCAAACGACAGGCAAATGCTTGCACTCGAAGAATACCAGAAGGTAGCTGTCGAAGTGAAAAGCGCAGAGGGTGCCGAATCCAAATTCAGACTGGCAGAAATCTATTACCAGAGAAAAGATTATGCCAATGCCGAGAAAGTGATTGCAGATTTTGCCGATAAGACAACACCACATCAATACTGGATGGCAAAAGGATTCCTGCTATGGGCCGACATTTTTAAGGAAAAAGGCGATGATTTCCAGGCCATTCAAACCTTGCAGAGCCTGATTGACTATTATGAGAAAACCGATGACGGTATCCTTGTTGAAGCCAAAGAGAAAAAGAAACAGCTTACCGACAGGCAGAACAATGCCGGCAAGGCTAAGCCCGAACAGGATGACCAGGAAATAGAAATCAGGTAAAACACAGTATAAAACGGTAAAAGTAAATCACCATGTTAAAAACGTTCAATATGATCAGATCCGGAATATTCACTGCGTTGCTGGTTTTAGCCTGCTCTGTTTTGAAAGGCCAGGACCTGAATAAGGAAGTTTTTGTAGTAAGGCCTTACGAGCCTACCCTTTCGGATGCCTCAAAATATAATTTTATGCCTCCGGAAAACACGATGGAAACATCCATACCGGCTTTCCAATACCGGATAGCACCGAAAAGGCTGAGCAGCAGCTTTGTTCCCGATCCTATTAAAGCCGCCAGGACCGTTACTACTTCCCTTCCCAAAATTTACAATACTTGGCTCAAGGCTGGTCTGGGCAATTATTCGACTCCGTTGTTTGAATTCAACATCAGTAATGTGAGATCCAAGGATTACGCCTACGGAGCTTACATTCATCATAAGTCGTCGCGGGGAAAGGTGTTCCTTAAAAATGATCGCAGCATGAATGCCGGTTACGTTGACAACCTTGTGAAGCTTTACGGTAAGCGCTTCTTTTCAAATGTCACCCTCAGCGGCGGACTCAATTTTGAACAACATGCTTTCAATTATTATGGTTACAACACTGACACCCTTGTGGGACCTGTTGAACTGGATAAAGACACTTTAAGACAACGTGTTTTTAAACCAGGCGCTGAGATTGGGCTGAAATCCAGTTATGCCCCTGACCGGTTCAATTTTGACCTGAATGCCCGGTTTGACTATTTCACCGACAGGCAGAAGAACAGAGAACCCGATTTTCTTGTTTCAACCCGTTTTACAAAAGAAGTTTCCGGCCTGTTGGGCGGACTTGACATGTCGCTCGACTACTCAAGACTAACCAACAACATGGATACAACTGCCATAAAAACCAACAACACCATATTCAGGTTCAGTCCCTGGATCAGCAAAAGCAGTGAAGACTGGCAGTTCAGGCTGGGTTTTGAAGGTGCGGCCGATTTGAGCGGAATTTCAAGGTTTTATTTTTATCCGAAAGCGGATCTCAATATTATTATTGTTAAAGATGTGCTGATCCCGTTTATAGGCGTTTCAGGCGAATTAAAAAAGAACAGCTACCAGAACCTTTTCGGGGAGAATATGTTCATTCAGCCCGGACTTGCGCTGAAAAACACAAGCAGTAATTTTATCGTATTCGGCGGTATAAAAGGTAATATCAGTTCTGTTGTGCGTTTCAGGGCCGATGCGAGTATTACCATTTTCAAAGATTACCATTTCTTTGTGAACGATACGATTACGCCGGTTAATCTTTTACCTCTTGACAACAAGTTCACAGGAGAATACGATGACATGAACCTCATTACCTATCATGGTCAGCTTGTATTTTCGCCCGGAAACAAGTTTGAACTGATGGCTGACGGCAAAATTTTCAATTATAAAACTTTTGATGTAAAGAAATCCTGGCATGAACCCGATTTTGAAATAAAGACACAGGCTGTTTACCGGTTTGACAAGTTTGAAATAGGTGCAGGCCTCGATGTAATAGGCAACCGCTGGGTGAAAGTGAGAAAAACGATCAATCCTGAAGGGATGGAGAAAATCAAACCTGTTTTTGACGGTAATCTGAGTTTCAATTTTCATTATTCGAAACTCCTTACTGTTTTTGCCGATTTTTATAACCTGGCAGAAAGGAGTTATACCCTCTGGAACCAATACCCTTCACAACGATTTAACTTTCTTGTTGGTTTTTCATACAAACTATAGATGAAGATTTATACCCGTACAGGTGATAAGGGGTTTACCTCGCTCATTGGCGGAAAGAAGGTAACCAAAGATCATATACGTATTGAAGCATACGGAACCATTGACGAACTGATAGCTCACACCGGAATGCTCAGAGATATGTTTACGCATGACATGCAGTATCAGGAATTCCTACTTCAGGTGGAGGACCGCCTTATGGTATGTGCCGCTATACTGGCCAGTGATTGCGAAGACTGCAATGTGAAAATACCCGAAATAACTGAGGGGGATATTACTCAGATCGAAAATGAAATCGATACCATTGTGGCCTTATTGCCGGCCCTTACATCGTTTGTCCTGCCCGGAGGCCACACTATCTCTTCACAGTGTCATATAACACGCACCGTTTGTCGCAGAGCTGAAAGACAAATTATCCATCTGTCCGGTGAACTTTTTGTTCCCGAAACCGTAATAAAGTACGTCAACAGGCTTTCAGATTTTCTTTTTGTGTTGGCACGCAAAGTGTTATACGATTTAAAACAAAAAGAAGTACTGTGGAAACCAAAATAGTAAGTTGTATTTATATTTTTTTATATTTGCACAATTTTTAAGAAAAGTAATCGATTATGTACTGGACCCTTGAACTAGCGTCTAAATTAGAAGATGCACCCTGGCCGGCCTCTAAGGAAGAATTGATTGACTTCGCCATCCGATCTGGTGCTCCTTTGGAGGTAATCGAAAATCTCCAGGAAATCGAAGATGAAGGTGAAATTTATGAAAGTATTGAGGATTTATGGCCGGACTATCCCAGCAAGGACGATTTCTTTTTTAATGAAGACGAATATTAGACAAAGCCCCTCTAAGGGGCTTTTTTATTGATCTACACGTATTGTTTTATTCTTTTTAGTTCCGCTAAGTTCTTCAGACGATTGTTTATGCTCAGGTTTCAGGAAAATATCTTCCATTTTTGCAGGGCGCATATCCTGCAGCCATTTAAAATCTTTTAAAATAAGTTCTTCCGGGGGTGCCACGGTCAGCGGATAAGTGACACCGTTCGGTTTCACATAAAATCGGATATCATCCGGCTTATTGTTCTTCAGATGGATCGTAAGATTAGAACTTTGTGCCACATTCACACCCACCAGTTCATTTTTATCTTTGGCATAATAAACGGTTTGTCCGTTACCTTTCACATCAATTTTATAAGCTTCGTTATTCCTGAAATATCCAATCATGTTTTTTCCCTTGATCTGGTTGAATTTACCGGTATCTTCCTCATTGATTATAAAAGCGGTCTGCTGCATATGAACCTGGTCAACCTCTTTGTTTTTTGTCCAGATTTCGATGTAATCGGCTGATAGTTGATTTACTCCCGACCACAACACAGGTTGCCTGTACAATCTGAGTATTGAATCGGATGTGGTATAAAACAACGAATCGCACATTCCCTGCAGATCCGATTTAAAAAGACGCACACCAAAGTAAGCCTTCAAAACCCGGTTGCCGGCTGAATCAGTTGAAGCCCTCAATGTGTCGGCATGAACAAAAACAGAATCCTGTTCCCCCGTAATATAAACAAACATGGCCTGGTTGGTCAGAACGGCGCTGTCCTTCTTTTGGTTAATAAAAGCATGATTGCCTCTGAGGATTACGTTCTGTACCGAATCAAAAACCTCAATATGGCTAAATCCTTCGCCGTATCCGGTATTTCTTTCATAATAAAGACTGTCGCCTTTAATCACCTGGTCTTTATTCCTTACAAGCGCTTTCTGTTTAAGCATGGAAATATCCGTATCGGTATTATACCAGCCGTCTTCACAATAGATATAACTGCTGTCGCCGATAATTTCGGTTGGTCCGAAAAAATAAGCAACTTTAGTAAGGGTATGGTACCGAAGCGTGTCAGAATAAATGGTGTATTTGGGATTCGTAAGTACAACCGAATCGTTAAAATAATACATTTCCTGCCTTGAATAATAGTAGCCAATCCTGCTGCGTAATTTGTTTTCGCCACTCACGATATTGGCATGTTTTGTATAATATGCCGTGCTGGTACCTGTATTGAATTCCAGTTCGCGGGTTGTAAGAGTTGTATTACGGCCGATCAGCTTTACATTTCTTTTAATCTGTGCTATTTTAATATTGCCGTCGTAGGTAAGGTAATCACCATATAGATTTACGGTGTCACCCTGAACAAGATGCACCCTGCTGAAAGCCTCGAGAGAGTTTTTGTCCCTGAACCAATAGGCACTGTCGCAGTACATTACGGTACCCTGATGGGTAAACATAACATTGCCGATAAGCCTGTAGGCGCCTTGAGCAATATCCTGTGCCTGTTCAAGATAGTCAGCTTTCTGGGTTATTTCTACCTGTCGTTGGGCGAAAGACACATTGCCCAGAAGCAATACAAAAATCAATATCAGAACGCAGGCTCGTTTCAAAAATCAACAGGTTTAAGGTTTTGTCCAGCATTTCAGGTTGAACGGACAATCGCGGAAATTATCCGTAATCCGTATGTACGTGGTTTTGGCTTTGTCAAGCACCCAGTCGTTTACTTTTTCATTTTCCTTTATCTGCAAGGCCTGGGATTTAAACAGGTTGTAATCGTCTTTCAGGTTGCCAACATGAGGGTTTGTACGATTTTTAAGATAAATCACTTTGAACACTGTCTTTCCTTTGCTATCGATTGATTCATACGGGGCTGACATTTCGCCAACCTTTAGTGCATTAACAATGCTGTATTCCTGTGGTTTAAATTCATCAAGTGACCAGCGGATACCGCCGCTCCTTGGATTCACTGCCTGTCCACCGTTTATACGTGTATCTTCGTCCTGGCTGTATATTTTGGCAGCCTGCTCAAAAGTAAGTGAGTCCTGCTTAATAAGGGCCACAATACTGTCGAGTTTTTGACTGGTAGCCTGTTTATCGGAAAAATTTATTTTCGGTTTTATAAGAATATGGCGGGTATGGATACGGTCTTCGGTTTTATCGAGGCATTGAATAATATGGTAGCCGAAAGAGGATTCCACTATTCTTGAAATAGCGCCTTTTTTAAGGGCAAAAGCGGCCTTTGCATATTCAGGGTCAAGATCGGTTTTAGCAGCCCAGCCGATATCGCCGCCTTTAACTGCGGAACCATCTTCTGAATTAATTACAGCCATCGTGGCAAAGCTCCCACCGTTCATGATTTGTTCCCTGATCTTGAGCAATTTTTCCCTTACATCGATAACAGCCTGTTCGCTCGATTTAGGATACATAAGTATCTGGTTGAATTCCACTTCGGCATTTATATAAGGAAGACTGTCCGGGGGAAGGTTTTTAAAGTATGTTTTTACTTCTGACGGAGTCACTGAGATACCTTCGGTAATCTTCCTGCGCATTTCACGTACCATAAGTCCCTGGCGCACTTCCTCGCGGGTGTCCTGTTTGATTTCGATAATCGACTTATTCCAGTAGGCCTCAAATTTTTCCTGGGTACCGAACATGTTAATGAAGTAATTCATCCTGGAATCAAGCTCGCTCTCAATCTGTGAATCGGTCACTTCGATACTGTCAACCTCAGCCTGGTTCAGGAGAAGTTTCTGGATCAGCAGTTGCTCAAGTATTTGGCATGACGTCACATTGCTCACATTTTCCCCACTCTCCTTTAACTGCATTAATCCTTTCTGGATATCTGAATAAAGAATTTTCTTATCTCCCAGCACAGCCACGACCTCATCAAGAATTTTTGCCTGTCCGTATATCCGTGGACATACACATGCAAATAACAACAGAATAGCAGCAATTAGTTTTCGCATCGTTGGATTTTAATAAATGGTGAATTTCTCACGGTTCTGGGCATCCGATAATATGCCGGATTCTAGTTCATTGATGAGTGTAACTTTTCTTTTGTTAAGAATAATTGAATAAATATTATTCTTAACGAGTTCAAACGGGCTTACAGTACCTTCAGGGGCAATTTCCTTGAGAGAAATAAAATAAAAATGGTCTTTGTCGCTTGTTTCAAGATATTTCCTGCTTAACAAGCTGTTTACCATCGTTGATCCTGAAGGGATCATACGGAGGATCTCATTCACATTCACCCAGCCATCATTGAAATGGTTATAAACAAGGGCATTGTTGAAACAATAACCTTCAAGATTATTAAGGTCTTCCGGTTTTTCCGACCTGTACCATTGCCGTACTTTATATAATTCAGGTGCTTTCACCGATAATTTAATAAATAGTCCTTTTACAAGAGTCTCCCCCAATATAAAGTTTGGCTGGTTTTCCTTGTAATAGGCCAGAATGGTGCTATCACTGACAACAGTATCAAGTTTCTGCTGCAAATAGCGTTGTTCATATGCGTAAATAAGCAGTGAGCTTTTATAATTATCAATCTGGTTCTCTACATCCTTTTCCTTATCGGTAAGGTTCATTTCTGCCGTATTCAGAAGGATCTGATTCCGCACCCATTTTTCAATAAAGTCCTTTGACATGGCAATACTGTCCTGGGCTGAAATACCCACCGGAATAACCCCTTTCAATTCTGACGGATACAGGTATCTATCATATACTTTGGCAAGAGGTTTTTCGGAATTATTTATTTTGCCTTTATTGCAGGAAAAGAATGCCAGGGCAACCATACCCGTGAAGAGGATCTTTCTCATGGATCGCTTTATTTTACAGTGTTTAGGACGTCCCGGTTTACCGAAATTTTATGCTCAGCCCTCAGTGATTCGATCCATTGTTTATCAAGGTAATTCTGGTAATCAGCGGTTACCTGGCCCTGCGTTTCACTGAATAATTTTTGCGCAGGTGGCAGGATTGCATTGACGACAAGGATTTTTACATCATTCTTTTCAGGAATTGTTTTAACAGTGCCTTTTTTCCATGTAAATCCGCCGAGAGGAAGCTTTTCGTCCTTTTCTATTTTCTCATCACTTATAATCACGCATTCAATCGTATCAGATTTGCAGGCTGCTCTGATAAAAGCATCCGCTGTCTGCCCGTTTTTAATTCTTTTTTTAGCAAGTGATGTAACTGTTTTCACCTCAGCAGGATTTTTAACGGTATAGATTGAGATATCAGCTCTTTCCTTCCACTGGTACTCTGATGAATGGGCTTTGTAGTAAGCCTCGAGCCCGGAAGTGTCACTCACGGCCTTTGCCCAGACTTTATTATCCATAATATTGAAAAGCAGGATGCCGTCATGGTACTCCTCCATCAGGTAACGGAACTGAGGGTATTTTTCTTCAAGACGGCCTTTTTCGTAATTCATCAGTTCATTTTCGGCCATCTCATTGCACTTGCGGTTAACGATAGCCTGGTAGCTTTCTTTCCTGTTATATCTTTTAGTTTTGAGGATGAAGGCAACCAGGTCCTTTTGTGAATATTCTTTATTACCGATAGCAAAAACCGGTTCAATCAGATGGTTTGTCATCGAGGGATCCCAGGTTCCGTTATAAACTGAGCTGTCCATTTCGCTGGCAATGGCATCCATATTTTCAGGATACGACCTGAAATTGTATTCTTTTTTAAGCCTCTCCACGAAATTGCTTTCCGTCAATTTTCCGCGTTCATCCAGAAGCACTTTTTCTTCAAGTTGCGGTTTGAGCTTTTCAAAGGATGCAATGGGTCTTTTGCCCTGAAGCTGGAAAATATGCCAGCCGTATTCTGATTTAATAGGGGCTGTAAAATCGCCACTGTCTTTTATTTCAAAAACTTCATTTTCGATATCAGCAGGAAGCTCGCCTGAACGAAGCCATCGCATCTGGCCGTTATTCCTGACTGTTCCGGCATCCTCGGAATATTGCTTAACCATATCGGTAAATCTGCTGCCGTTTTTAAGGGCCTGGTAACAGGTTTTTATTTTTTCTTCGTTTTTTGCATTCTGTTCATCAGTAGAAGCCGTGCGGATCATAATGTGTGCGAGTTTTATCTCACCAAGGGCGTCTCTGAAGGCGTTCACGTGTATAATATGATAACCGTATTTTGAACGGACAGGCATAGAAAATCCTCCCAACGGTGTATTATAAGCAGCATTCTCGAACGGGTATACCATTGTAAAGGCAGAGAACCAGCCGAGACTGCCGCGGTTCACTTTGGCTGACGGATCGTCTGATTCAACCATGGCAATCTTTTCAAACGGTTCACCAGCATCAACCCGTCTGCGGATATCCATAGCCTTTTTATAGGCTTTCAGAGTATCCTCAGGAGTGGGATTAGCGGGTAGTTTGACCATTATGTGACTGGCATTTACTTCTTTTACTGTGCGGTCATAAGCCTCCTTTACAAGCCTGTCTATCTGGGTTTTATCCTGAAGATAGGGCCTTGCAAGCTGATCACGGTATCCTGCGAGTTCAGCAGTAAAGGTATGAAGCGTATCATAGCCCAGCTTCCTGGCTTCGAGAACTTTAAGCTTGAAATTAATGAACATATCAAGGTATTCAGCCGGGGTTTTATTTTCATAACCCTCGATATTGCTGTTTTTATGATATATTCTTTCGAATTCCGACTTATAAACCGGTTTACCATCAATTGTTAAAAGTACCTCATCCTGTGAAATTGCCCTGAAAGGTAAAAGAATGAGGATTAGTGAAAGAAAAAATATGTTTTTCATTGTGAATGGGATTATGAATCTAACGGCTGTAATTTGGAGCTTCACGGGTTATTGTAACATCGTGCGGGTGGCTTTCAGTGATTCCTGAACTGGTTACTCTTACAAAACGGGCATCCATAAGTTTTTCAACAGTATCGGCACCGCAGTATCCCATTCCGGCCCTGAGACCGCCGATCATTTGATACACCACTTCAGAAAGTGAGCCTTTAAATGGTACCTGGGCAACGATACCTTCAGGAACAAGTTTTTTAATATCGTCTTCCTGATCCTGGAAGTACCGGTCGCGTGAACCCTGCTGCATGGCTTCGATAGAACCCATGCCACGATATGATTTGTATTTTCTGCCGTTGTAGATAATTGTTTCACCTGGTGATTCCTCAACGCCGGCGAACAATGACCCTGCCATCACTGAGCTGGCGCCTGCCGCAATAGCTTTCACAATATCTCCGGAATACCGGATGCCTCCGTCGGCGATAATGGGCAAACCTGTGCCTTTGAGCGCAGTAGCTACATTGAAAATAGCGGACAACTGGGGAACGCCTACACCCGCAATGACACGGGTGGTGCAGATTGAACCCGGTCCGATACCTACTTTAACACCGTCGGCCCCTGCCTTCAGCAGGTCAGTTGCGGCCTCAGCGGTAGCAATATTTCCAACAATAATTTCCAGGTTTGAATATAACTTTTTAGCCTTTCTGAGCGTCTGGAGTACATTTTCGGAATGCCCGTGAGCGGTATCGATAACAATAACATCCACATCCGATTTCACAAGAGCTTCCATACGTTCAAAAGTGTCAGCTGCAGTCCCTACGGCAGCAGCAACACGTAACCGGCCCATGCTGTCCTTGCATGCATTGGGACGGTCCTTGGCTTTTGTAATATCTTTATAGGTGATCAGGCCTATGAGCTTCCCATGATCATCAACAACAGGAAGTTTTTCAATCTTGTAATTCTGAAGAATATCGGCTGCTTTTTCAAGATCTGTTTCCTGGCTTGTTGTGATAATGTTTTTACTCGTCATTACCTCACGGATCAAACGGCCCATATCATGTTCAAACCTGAGATCACGGTTGGTAACGATGCCTACAAGTTTATGCTGATCATCAACCACGGGTATACCGCCAATACGGTATTCCTTCATGAGGTTCAGGGCATCGAGCACTGTGGCAGTGGGTCTGATTGTGATAGGGTCATAAATCATCCCGTTTTCAGCCCGTTTAACGGTTTTCACATGCTTTGCCTGTTCTTCAATACTCATGTTTTTGTGAACCACCCCGATACCGCCTTCACGGGCAATTGCAATTGCAAGCATTGCTTCAGTGACAGTGTCCATGGCTGCCGAAACAATGGGCGTGTTAAGCTTAATATTCCTTGTCAGATTTGTGGTTATATCCACCTCGCGAGGCAATACCTTTGAATAGGCAGGTACCAGTAAGACGTCATCAAATGTCAGGGCTTCGGAAATTATCTTATCAGAGAGATTCTTCATGATGGAGATTTATAAATTGTGCGAAATTACAAAAAAAGAAGTAATATTGATTATTAAATAATATTAAAGGTTTCCTTTCATAGTGCATCGTTTTTAGAGATTTAGGATGCTTCAGCCTATGATACCTGATTACCAATCCACACTTTCCAGACACTGGGGATACAGCAGTTTCAGGCCTCTCCAGGAAGAAATTATTATTTCGGTATTATCGGGTAAAGATACCCTTGGTCTTATGCCCACTGGTGGTGGCAAATCTCTTACTTTCCAGGTACCTGCCATGACGCTTCCGGGTATATGCCTTGTTGTTACGCCATTGATCGCCCTTATGAAGGACCAGGTGGAGAACCTGAAAAAACTGCAGATTAAAGCCGTTGCCATTCATTCCGGTTGTACGCGCGATGAAATTGATGTAGCACTCAACAATTGTCTTTACGGAGGTTATAAATTCCTATATGTATCACCCGAACGTCTCACGACGGAGCTATTCAGGATACGGTTCCAGGAGATGCCGGTAAACCTTATAACCATTGACGAAGCACACTGCATATCACAATGGGGTTATGATTTCAGGCCATCCTATCTCAGAATAGCCGAATTGCGACAATATCATCCTTCTGTTCCAATCCTTGCACTTACAGCTACTGCAACTCCCGAAGTTGCCGCTGATATACAGGAAAAGCTCCTTTTCAGGCAAAAAAATCTCCTTACAACCAGTTTCAGAAGGGAAAACCTGATTTATGCCGTTAAAAAGTCTGAAAACAAGGACCGTGATGTTATCGACATGGTGAAAAAGCTCAGGGGAAGCGGAATTATTTATGTGAGAAGCAGGCGTAAAAGCGTTGAAATTGCACGAATCCTTCAGCAGGAAGGGATTGCAGCCGCTTATTACAACGCCGGACTTGAACATCCTGTACGCACAGCGGTGCAGCAGGACTGGACGGTGGGTAAAATCAGGGTGATTGTGGCTACCAATGCTTTCGGAATGGGTATTGACAAGGCAGATGTGCGGTTTGTCATCCATGCCGACCTGCCAGATTCGCCTGAAGCGTATTTCCAGGAAGCAGGCAGAGCAGGCCGTGACGGCACAAAATCTTTCGCCATCCTTTTATCAGCTGCTTCCGACGCCTCTTCCGTAAGCCACCGCATCCAGGTTAACTTTCCGGATATTGCCACAATAAAAAGTACGTATGCAGCACTCGGCAATTACCTTCAAATTCCGATCGGCGGAGGTAAAGGAATGTCGTATGATTTCGATATTCATGATTTTGCCCGCACCTACCGCCTGTCGGTTTTCACTTCATTCAGCAGCCTGAAAATCCTCGAAATGGAAGGATATATTGAGCTTACTGAAGAAATCAACAACCCGTCGAGAATCAAATTCATACTCGACCGCGATGATCTTTATAAGTTCCAGGTAAGCAACACAAGGTTTGACGCGTTTATCAAACTGCTGCTACGGTCTTATACGGGTGTTTTTACTGAATACACGACAATTGATGAAACCATGCTTGCAAAGAGAGCCAATGTTGACCAGGGACTTGTAAGACAGTACCTGAGCAAACTGGTTACATTAGGCGTTATCAGTTATCTACCGCAGAAGAGATCGCCCATGGTCATTTTTTTCGAAGAACGGCTTGATGATAAATCCATTTATATATCAAAAGAACACTACCAGGTAAGAAAAACACGGTACACCGAAAGAGCAAGCGCAATGCTCCTGTATGCTTTATCGGCCGATAAATGCCGGAGCCAGTCGCTTCTTGCCTATTTCGGTGAAAAGGATACCGCTCCCTGCGGTGAGTGTGATGTTTGCCGGAATAAAAACCAGGATACACTGGTACGTGAAGAATTTGATTCAATAAGAAACCAGGTACTTGAAAGCCTGGCTGCAAATCCTGCCGGACTGGAGGAATTTCTCGAAAACAGCACTGTAAACCGTGATAAACTCATTACGGTTCTTCAGTGGATGCTTGACAACGATTTTATTCAGTTTAACGAGGAACAGTTGTTAGTACCGGCCAACCAGCGGCATCTTTCTTCCTGAGCCGAAAGCTTTTGTTGAAATCCGCAGTACAGGCGGTGTCTGGTAGCGTTTGTATTCGTTATAGTTGACCATCCTGATCACTTTTCTCACAATTTCAGCATCATAGCCCATAGCCGAAATCTCTTCGGCCGACTTCTTCATTTCGATGTAGCTGAATAAAATCGGATCGAGGATGTTATATTCAGGAAGTGAATCGGAGTCCTTCTGATCGGGCCTAAGTTCGGCCGAAGGCGGTTTTGTAATGGTATGGTTGGGTATGATTTCCTTATCCTTGTTGATGTAAGCGGCGAGACTGTAAACATCGGTTTTGTAAACATCACCAAGAACCGAAAGTCCGCCGTTCATATCACCGTATAGCGTGCCATAACCTACAGCGGCTTCGCTTTTGTTGGATGTGTTCAGAACAGTGTTCCCGAATTTATTGGACAGGGCCATCAGCAGGTTTCCCCGGACACGTGCCTGGATGTTTTCTTCGGTTATATCTTCGGGGAGTCCCCTGAAAATGTTACCGAGTGAAATTGTATATTCCCTGAATATCTCGCGGATATCGAGGATATCATACCGAATGCCCAGGTTTTTTGCAAGCGCTACCGCATCAGAAACCGAATGGTCAGATGAATATTGTGAAGGCATCAGAAGCGCCCGCATATTGGTACCGCCAAGCGCGCGCACTGCAAGGACAAGCGTGACCGCGGAATCAATTCCACCCGACAATCCCAGTATCCCTGACTTAAGCCCCGATTTATGAAAATAGTCCCTGATTCCCATTACAAGGGCATCATGAATTCGGCCTGTGACATTTTCAGTCACCGGCTTTTTCACGGAAGGAGCATTGAATATCTCAGTGGTTTCGAATACTTCAAAATCCTCTTCAAAAAATTTCATACGGCTTACAACACCTTCCGGGTTAACCACCATGGAACCACCGTCAAATATAAGATCGGTATGGGCCCCTACCTGGTTAATGTAATAAACAGGCAGCCTGTAATTGGCTGCATTTTCAGTCAGAATCTCGGTTTTGATTTCCTCCTGCATATGTGAAAAAGGAGAAGCAGCAATATTGACAACAAAATCAGGACAAAGCGCCGCAATTTTGTCCATCGGGCATACCGAATACATCCTGTCTTTTCCATAACCTGTGAGGATAGGCTGTTTGTACCAGAGGTCTTCACAAATGGTTATGGCTATATTGCATCCCTTATAATTTACAAGTTTAAATTCGGTATTCTGTTCAAAATACCTGTATTCGTCGAAAATATCATAAGTAGGAAGAAGAGTTTTATGAATAACCTGTTGCACCGCACCGTTGGCCATGAAATAAGCGGAGTTGAACAGGTTCTTGCCAAGCGGATTCTGATTAACCGACGGACCTCCGACAATGGCCGCAATTCCATGGCATTCGGCAGCGATCTGGTTGATCCTTACCGAGCATTCATCAACAAAATGCTTGTATTCAAGAAGGTCATGAGGAGGATAGCCGCAAACCGCCAGCTCCGAAAATACAACAAGGGCAGCCTTTTCCTGGCGGGCCTGCCTGATAGCCCGTATTATTTTTTCGACATTTTCGTCAAATGCCCCGATTGTGTAGTTTAGCTGAGCGAGTGCGATTTTCATGGATGATCAGAATAATACTCCCACTCTGAAGCTAAGGTAATTCATAACCGCTTTATGGTCATTATTTGAAAGTACGTCAACGAAGCCGTTGTGGAACAGCACCCCGGCAACCAGGGAGGTGTTTCCCCCGATATTGTATTCGATTCCTCCTCCGAAGAAATACGACATATTCAGCAGGTTAACTTCTTTCGGAACGTTGTCTTTGTTAAGCCCGTTTCCGCTTGAACTGGCCCGGGATCCGATGTTAATATTCTGGTTGAATCCGAGTTCAGCAAAATAGGTAACATAACCAATCTGATTGGTTTTCAATTTCAGACCCACCGGAATGCTTAAGTAGCTAAGGCTGTATGCAACCGTTTCACCTCCCGGGACCCAAACTGATGAGCGTTCACCTGTTGAGATTCTTACCGAATCATTGTAGAGCACGTTGCCACCCATAACGCCCAGGTTAAAGCCGGTCACCAGGCCATAATTAGGATGGAAATAGTATTCAACCATTAACCCGCCATTAATTCCGGGACGTGCACCATCCTTATCAATCCTGTTGGTTTTTGGAGATAACCAGGTTGCAACGGGATCGAGATTAACACCAAGGCGCAGCTTCGACTGGCCGAAAACGACAAACGACAAATTTACAATCAGCAATACCAACAGGATTTTTTTCACGGTTTTAAATTTTAGTTAACTGCAAGGCAAATTTAAGCAGTTCTGCTTTTCCCAAAAACAAATTTCATGAACAATTCGCTATTGTTGCAAACAAAAAGATTTTGTCATTGAATTAATTGCATGTATTTTTGATGTTATATAAATCATTTTCCATGCGGTTCGCTGGCTGTTTGTTATTACTCATAGCGCTTCTTCCGGGGTGCAGGTATAATTCACGAAATGTTGATATTTCGGGTGTTGAAAGCCATATCCAAATTACCCGTTTTGAAAAGGAACTGTTTACTACTGATCCCTCGGCACTTGAACAAAAGATACCGTTGTGGCAGAAGGAATACGGGACTTTCTTCTCCCACTTTTGTTACATTCTCAGACTGGGAAGTCCTGAAGACCCGGGATTTGCTGAAAGGCTGCGCGCTTTCGTAACCGACAAAATAAATTACGAAATATTCTCGAGAACCTTGAAGGTTTTCCCTGACACAGCGCTTATTGCCGATCAGCTAAATATTGCCTTCAGGCATTATAAATACTATTTCCCGAAAAAGACTGTGCCTGCAGTTTATACTTTCGTTTCTGCCTTTAACCAGTCGGCTATTATCGATGACAGTCTCATGGCCATTGGTATTGACAGGTACCTGGGCTCAAATGAAAAGCTTTACAGGGAGGCCGGTATTTATAGTTATATCACCGCAAAAATGAACCCCGCCCGAATTGCACCCGACTGCATGAACTTTTGGGCTGAAACCGAGTTTGTGTTTAATGATTCGGTTAACAACCTGATCAGTCAGATGATATATAACGGCAGGCTCATTTATTTCACCAAAGCAATGTTGCCTGATTTACATGATTCACTCACTGTTGGCTTTACCGGCAAACAGCTGGATTATCTTGAAAAATCGGAAAAATCTATCTGGACTTTCCTGGTTGAGCATAAGTTGTTATTCAATACCGATCATTTCACAATAAATAAATTCATACAGGAAGGCCCTTTTACTGCTGATTTTGGCAGGGAGTCCCCTTCAAGGGCTGCTGTATGGACAGGTTACAGGATAATAGAATCATATATGAAAAGAAACCCGGAAGTTACCCTTGAGCAGTTGATGCAGGAAAGAAATTATCTGAAAATGCTCAACCAGAGCGGATATAACCCGTGAAAAGGATTTGCGATTTACGATTTACGATTTACGATTTAACAATTGGCCATTTACGATTTACGATTTAACGATTGGCGATGAAAAAAACTGTTAGTATACTATTTTTTCTGGCTGTTATTCTTAATGCTGGTTCACAGACAATTGACACATTGTGGAACAGGGGAATTAATTCCTTTTCGCAGAAGAATTATCATGGCCTTAGCGCTTACATGGACAGCGTTCTGGTGTTGAATCCGACAGTGGGTGAAGCGTATTACAACCGTGCCCTTGCAAAGATCAACCTTGGCAATACGGAAGACGCCTGTGCCGATCTGCAGCTGGCACAGCAGTATGAAACTAAGATCAGCAAAGATTTCATCGAATACCAGTGTGATCCTGAATTTATCAGGAAAATCATGATAAAGGAATTCTATAAAAATGAAAAAGTTTATCCTCAAACCGGATACAGGCCGCTATACACCAGGGCGGATACACTGAGGGGTGCCCTGCGGCCTGAAAGAACCTGTTTTGACGTTACCTTTTATGATCTGAATGTCAGTATCTTTCCGGATACTAAAAAGATTAAAGCCTCCAATGATATCTATTTTAAAGTAGTTGAACCTACCAAAACCATTCAGATTGATCTTTTCGATGATTTCAAAATTTCTTCGATAACATGGAATCATGTAAGTTTGAAGTGGCGCAGGGAGTTCAACGCGCTGTTTATCGAATTTCCACAAACACTCAATGCCGGTGAACGCCATTCAATAAAGGTTATATACAGGGGAAAACCGATGTCGGCCCCCAACCCTCCATGGGACGGAGGATTTGTATGGAAAAAAGACAAGAACCGTAACCTTTGGCTGGGAGTGGCCTGTGAACAGCTTGGGGCAAGCAGCTGGTGGCCGAATAAAGACCATCTTTCGGATAAACCCGATTCCATGCAGATCAGCATTGAGATCCCGGCCGGGTACCAGGCTGTATCCAACGGGAATCCCAGGAAGGTTGAGAAAGTTAGTGACCGTCGCAACCGGTTTACCTGGTTTATTCATTACCCGATCAATAACTACAATGCGACGTTTTATGTAGGAAAATACGTCAGCTTCAGCGATACCCTTATTGAAGGAAAGGACACTCTGAGGATGGATTATAACGTGCTGAATTATAACCTGGATACTGCAAAAATGCATTTCATCCAGGCCCGTGATGTTCTTGCATTCTACAACAAAGCCTTCGGGTTTTATCCTTACCCTGAAGACGGTTTTGGCCTTGTGGAATCGTCATATGAAGGAATGGAGCACCAGACGGCAATTGCCTATGGGCATGGTTATAAGAAAAACAATGATGATTACAGGAATAAAATGTATGATTATATCATTGTTCATGAGGCCGCACACGAATGGTGGGGCAATTCCGTTACAGCAAAGGATATGGCCGATATATGGATTCATGAAGGATTTGCCACATATGCTGAATACATGTTCCTTGAAAATCGTTTTGGAAAAGATGAATATTATTACGAACTGACCGATAAGAGCCGGTATATTTTCAATGTATGGCCCATGGTGCAGCACAGGGATGTGAATGAAGACGCGTTTGCAAGTAACGATGTGTATAACAAAGGCGCCATGATGCTTCATTGCCTCAGATGCATCATCAACAACGATTCAATGTTCTTCGGTCTTATTCATGAGTTCTGTGTTCAGCATAAATACATGACAGTGACAACCGATGATTTCATCGCCTATGCCAATAATTATGTGCATATGGACAATACATCTTTTTTCAAAAAATTCCTGTATGACACTAAAATTCCGGTACTTGAATACAGGTTTAAACAGGACGGTCATGATCTTGTGCTGACGTATCGCTGGGCAGAAGTTGAAAAAGGATTTTCAATGCCTTTCGGAATTCAGACCGATACACAAAAGGCTTTACGCATTGAAGCCGGCACCACATGGCAGGAAATGAGGATCCCTGAAACTGCCTGGTTTAACTTTTTCAATATCTGGAACGGCTATGAAGGTTGTGCCGATAATTCTTACACGTATTATCATACGAGGATTGTAAAAACGGTCGATTAATAACCGTTTGCAGAGACGCACGATCGTGCGTCTCTACGATTTAAGGCATTATCTTCCGGTTCAACTCCTGCATTTTGCGTATCACACGTGTTTTAAACCGCGTAGGAATGATTCCCGAAGCCTTTGCAATGGATAAATTGATAATTCCGGGAACGACTATTTCTTTCCCTTCCATCAGTGCTTTGTAAGCAGCTTCGGCAACGGATGCGGATGTGGCCATCATACCCAGTCTTGAAGCGTTACTTTTTTCAGAACCGACTTCCTGCTGGAATCCTGTTTTTGTTAACCCGGGACACACGGCAGTGATCATAACACCGGTTCCTTTAAGTTCGCTATTGATGGCTTCGGAAAACGATTTCACGTAAGCCTTGCTTGCATAGTAAACCGCCATGTATGGGCCTGGCAGAAAAGCCGCCAGTGAGGAGACATTCAGAACTTTACCTTCCCTTCTTTCAATCATGCCGGGGAGAAATAACCGGGTAAGCTCCGTAAGGGCAAGTATATTCAGGTTAACCATCCGCGATATCCGGGCAGGATCCTCCCTGCTGAACATACCGAAATCACCTATACCGGCATTGTTTACCAGAACGTCAACCTGAATGCCGTAATTCATAACCTGTTCAAATACTTTTAAAGAGGCGTCCTTTTCTGACAAATCCTGACCTATGATCCTGATTTTTACCCGGAAACTTCGTGAGAGTTCATCCCTTACCCGTTCAAGCCGTGACAGGTTCCGGGAAACCAAAATAAGGTTGTAATGTTCTCTTGCCATTACACGGGCAATATCAAATCCGATTCCCCTGGATCCTCCTGTTATAAGTGCGGTCTTCAATAGATATTCTTTAATTACTAACACCTCAGCACGACAGATGCCTAACGTGTTGATAATTAATTAACAAATATTTAGCAGTAAGCAGGCCGGCGGCGGGTTTTAAAAGTAAAGTATAGTTTTTTCAGATTTATTTGTATAAAATCATAAAATACTTACCTTTGCAATCCGATTTTTAAGGAAAATATAAAAATACACGGCAATGAAAAGAACATATCAGCCCTCAAACAGGAAAAGACGCAATAAACATGGCTTCCGCGAAAGAATGTCAACCGCTAACGGCCGCAAGGTGTTGTCAAGTCGCAGGGCAAAAGGCAGAAAAAGACTGACAGTTTCTGACGAAATAGCCAGCAAATAAATCAGGGCTGTTCTTTAACGATACTACCCCGAAGCATTGTCTTTGGGGTTTTTTATTTTTTACTTGCTCTCAGAATCTCTCTTTTTCCGGGAGGGCCCGGAAGCTTTTCAATTTCAAAACCGCAATTTCTGAGAGTTCTTTTCACTGATCCTTTGACGCAATATGTAGTAAGAATTCCACCGGGATTCATTGATTGATAAATGGCGTTAAAAATTTCTGCCGTCCAAATCTCCGGCTGGGTTTCCGGTGAAAAGGCATCGAAATACACAAGGTCAATATCCCAGGGAGGTAAGTAACCGGTTACATCGCGATGAATTTTATGCAACGTGAAATAGTCATGGATAACAGAATCCGAATCCCAACCGCATTCATGGATTTTGTAAAATAAAGCATTATGCTCCTGTTCAACCGGGTAATTAAGTGTTTTTATCACCTCTGAAGGAAGGGGATTTTTTTCTATCGCATAATAATGAA
>DATGXG010000007.1 GCA_035299085.1 Bacteroidales bacterium
AGGGTTCTTGTCTGCTGACATCATAATCCACGGGTTTCACCCGCGGTTATTCAGATCTCGCTACTTCGTAGCTATTTGTGAAAGCCATGGTTGTCATTTCACCGGGTGATCTTTAAAAAGGTGTTCTTACTCGCAATGACGGTCCGGTGTCATCCAGCCTAATAGTCTAATATTCAAATATGTTAATAAGTAAAGTATCACTTATTCAGGAATTTCATATATTCGGTTCATAATCAAAAAAGAAAATCTATGAAAAAGCAAATTTTATTGATCACTAGTTTCGTTTTCATTGCTTCTGTCGCGTTCGGCGGCGGGATAGTGACCAACTCAAATCAGAGCGCCTATTGGGTGCGTACGCTTGTGAGAGATGCTGCTATAGGACCTGATGCTGTGTACTTTAATCCTGCCGGTCTTACAAAAATGGAAGACGGATTTCATTTCTCATTAAATTCGCAGTCAATTTTCCAGAGTAAAGATGTGACCAGTTCCTATCCATTTTTAAGCCCTTCACCAAAGAAATACCTGGGTGATGTTAAAGCACCTGTTTTCCCGGGCGTTTATGCTACATGGAAAAAAAGCAAGATAGCCGTTTCATTTGGTTTTAACCCTATTGGGGGTGGTGGCGGAGCTGAATATAAAAAAGGATTACCCTCATTCGAAAGTTCAATATCAGGACTGGTACCCATGCTCCAATCATCACTTCAACCCCTTGATGCAGGTTTGACAACAGGATATACTTTCAATCCCAATTTCAGCAACATAACAGGATACAGTGCTGACATATATTTCAAAGGCTCCTCAATTTATTTCGGTTATCAGCTCGGACTGACTTATCAGATTAATGATATGATCAGCGCTTACCTGGGTGGCCGCCTGGTTACAGCCAAGAATAAATATAAAGGACATATCCGTGATATAGCCATTGATGTTGCTCCTGCAGCTGCCGGTTATGGAACTTTATATAATGTTCAGCCAGGATCTTACACTCCGGGCAATTACCTGAGAGGTGTTGCCTCAGCAGTTGGTGTTCCTGCCATGAATGCTGCAATTCTTAACGGAACAGCCGCAGTACTTGATGGTGCCACAGCTGATATGGAAGTGGATGCAGAAGAAAGCGGTACCGGTTTTGCCCCGATCCTTGGTGTTAACCTTGCGCTCAGTGAAAAGCTGAATATTGGTTTGAAGTATGAATTCAAAACCAAACTCGACCTGAAACAAAATGTAAAAGATAATCTTGGTGGTGGTATTTTCGTTAATGATTCAACTGTTCACAGTGACATGCCGGCCATGTTCTCATTGGGCGTTGCCTACAAAATCACTCCGAAGTTCTCTGCTACTGCAGGATTCCATTATTATTTCGACAAGGCAGCTAACTATGGAAAAACTCTTGACCTGAACGGTGAAGCAGTTAAAAATGATAAGGTAATTGATAAGAATTACTATGAACTTGGTCTCGGACTTGAGTATGGAATTACTGACAATATCTTCTTTAGTGCAGGATACCTGTATGCAAAACCCGGTGTAAGCGCTGATTACCAGTCAGACATGAGCTATGCTCTTCCTTCAAGCACAGTTGGAGGTGGATTCGGAATAAAGTTTTCAGAAAGCATTATGGCTAATCTCGGCGTAAGCTACTCCATCTACAAGGAAGAAACCAAAACACTTATTGACGGTACCACAACTGAAAAGTATTTCAAGAATACGCTGATTCTTGGTATCGGACTTGATTTTGCTTTCTAAGAATTAAAATAAGGACAATAAAAAAAGGACAGTGAAAACTGTCCTTTTTTTGTTCCTTATTTCTACGGTGTGCCTGTGCAGGCAGATTGCTTCTGACCGTAGGAACCGGTCATCGCAATGACGATATGATTATGGCCGTGCTAAAAAATATCATTAATAAAACTTCTTTCCGCTGCGATCGGGTACTGATCATCCATCGCGAAAGCCGGAACCCGTTTAATCCATTTTCCTCTTGTGAAATCAGGGAAATCAACCAATGAACCTCCACGCGCAACTGACATTTCTGAAAGGGCTGATATAGCGCTCCATGCCGCTGCGTCATAGGCATCCAGCGGGACCGGCTTTTTATTTTTCACGGCATCAAAGAAATCATGAAGCATGATGTAATCCATGCCGCCATGGCCGGCACCTTCAGCCTCTGTGCCATGTTCACGCCAGAATTTATGATCGTATTTCGTAGTCCATTCATCCGACTTATCCCACTCATCAGCTGATTTCGATTTTCCTTCGATATACAGCGTGTCACCGTCGTTGTACCACAGCCCGTTTGTTCCTTCAACCCTGAAGCCAAGAGAATACGGGCGGGGCAGACTGGTATCGTGAGTAACTAGAATTGTTTCGCCGTTGGCACATTTGATCATGGAAGTGACCACATCGCCCAAATTGAAATTAATATTGGCATAGGGATGGTCACGACCTCCGTTATCCAGGATGTATTTATGAAGTCCCCTTGATTTCGATGCCATAGAGGCAATTGTCAGGAAACGGTTTCCCCGGTTGATATCCAAAAATGTCCCTACAGGTCCTATCCCATGGGTCGGATACAAATCGCCGTTTCGTCTTATGGCATGCAGACCTCTCCATTGAGCTTCAGAATAGGCTTGGTTGCCCATTTTCATGGGATCGCCTTTCTCATAATAATACTTGGCACCGTCGTTAAATTTTACAGGCCGCAGATCATGTTCATAACCGCACCGGCAATGAACCAGCTCGCCAAAAAGATTCTGTCGCACCATATTGAGAATGGCCATTACGTCGCGCCTGTAACAAACATTTTCAAGGATCATCAGTTCCTTTCCGGTTTCTTCATGCACATTTACAAGGTCCCAGCATTCTTCAAGCGTGTTGGCGGCGGAAACTTCCACACCGGTATACCCCACCCCGGCTTTCATAGATGCCACGGACATCGGCACATGCCATTCCCAGGGAGTGGCAATGATCACTGCATCAAGCGCTTCGTTTTTAAGCATATCCTGAAAGGCATATTCACTGCCGGTATAAACCTTAGGCTGTTTTGCGCCGGCATCGGCAAATACTTTGGCTGCCCTGTCAAGAGAAGACTGCTGGATGTCGCATATGGCAATGATATCCACATTCTTAAGTGACAAGGTATCATGAAGATGTCCACGACCCCGGCTGCCAACGCCGATAAAACCGGCTCTCACATTTCCTGTCGGGGGAACCGGTTTTGCCGGTTTTTCCTTTTCATTTGTCTCTCCAAAACCGGCATACTTCACTCCTACCAATCCTGCACCTGTAAGTGCAGTTTTCTTCAAAAAATCTCTGCGGTTATCCATATTTAGTCTTTTAGTCTGTTAGTCCGTTAGACTGTTAGTAAAACTTCTTAATTCTTAAATCGGTGTTCCTTGTTCGATGTTCGTTTGCTTCGCCGTTTGACGCTTCGCTGTTTGAAGGCTTCGCTGTTTGAAGTTTTCAAACTTCTTTCAAACTTCTTTCAGACTCATTTCAAACGATTTCAAATCCAGCTTCCAGCATCCAGTATCCAGCATCCGGCATTACATCTCCAGCATCACAACCGAAGCCGGGGGCAGTTTCACTGTCAGACCTTCTTTACCCAGCCTGGCTCCCTGGAAAGGTGCACTCTGAACGGTATTCGGAGCGTCAAAAGTATTATGAGCAGACAGATCCTTTGATGTCAAAACAGTACCGGTAACATTTACTGGTTTCATTCCCCTGATATCCAGGTTTATTTCAATTTCCTTGTGAGGATCCACATTTGTAAACGAGATATGTACCTTTCCGGCCTTATCCTTTGATGCCGAAGCAGTTACTGCAGGCAGGGATTTTCCGTTGAGAACATAATCGGGTGATTTGAATGACAGCGGAATCAATGCGGCATTCTGATGAACCTTGTACATTTCGAAAATATAATAGGTAGGTGTTAGCACCATTTTAGGACCGTCGGTAAGGATAATCGACTGAAGCACGTTCACCATCTGGGCGATGTTGGCACCCTGGACCCTGTCGGCATGGTTGTTGAAAATATTCAGGTTGATACCGGCTACCAGGGCGTCGCGGATTGTATTTTGCTGGAACAGGAAACCCGGATTGGTACCCGGTTCCACGTCGTGCCATACGCCCCATTCGTCTACTATCAGGCCTACCCTTTTTTGGGGATCATACTGATCCATAACTGAAGAATGCCTTGTAACAAGCTGTTCCATGAACATGGTGCTTTTTATCGTGCTGAAGTACTCGTCCTCAGTGAACTGCGTTGCAGATCCTTTATGCGACCAGTCGTGTGTAATGGTGTAATAATGAAGCGAAAGCCCGCCCATCATATGCAGGGGTACATTTTTCATCAGGGTTTCCGTCCAATGGTAATCATCGGTACTGGGACCGCCGGCCACTTTGTATAGCCAGTTGTTTCCGTAATTGCGGCAATAGGTAGCATATCTCCTGTACTGGTCGGCATAAAACTCGGCTGTCATGTTTCCGCCGCAGCCCCAGTTCTCGTTACCAACGCCCCACAGTTTAACTTTCCATGGTTTATCGCGTCCGTTTTGTCTGCGAAGGTCTGCCATCGGGCTTTTGCCGTCAAATGTTATATATTCCACCCATTTTGACATTTCTTCCACTGAACCGCTGCCCAGGTTTCCGCTGATATAAGGTTCAGTGCCAATCTGCTCGCACAGATCCAGGAACTCGTGGGTACCAAAGCTGTTATCCTCAACCACTCCACCCCAGTGAGTATTTACCATTTTCGGCCGGTTTTCGCGCGGACCAATTCCGTCCATCCAGTGGTATTCATCGGCAAAGCAACCGCCCGGCCAGCGTAAGTTCGGTATGCTTATCCTTTTCAGAGCGGCCACCACATCATTTCTAATACCGCGGGTATTAGGTATCGGGGAGTTTTCACCAACCCAGATACCTCCGTAAATACAATGGCCAAGGTGCTCTGAGAAGTTCCCGTAAATATTCTTGTTAATTGTGTCTTTTGTCTGATCAGCATTAAGGATCATTTTCACAGGCTGCGCTGAAAGTGCAACCATGACACCCGTCAATGCAATAGTAAGCAGTGATTTTCTAAACATAATATGAAAATTTAAATTGAATTTCAGAACCTTGTCATCCAGGCTTCCGGATGATGCTGCTTCCTTATCCGCGCCAGTTCGTTAACAGCTTCATCCTTATTATTGAAGGACGCAAACGAAACCGCGTACAGATCGCCGATCTTCCCGAATTTTTCAGCCTTATACCCCAATTTTTTCAATGATTCAACCATATCATCGGCGTTAATTTCGTCCCTGAAACAACCTGCGACAATGAAATAACGGATATCTGCCTCAACTCCCGGTGTGGCAGATTCCTTAGTATCCTCTGAAGGAGGTGACTGGTAAACCAGGGTTGTATCTGCGGCAGCCGACCTTACCGAATCAGCAAGCCGGTCCAGAACGGTTTGTTCAATCACTGCAGGAGCCGCCTGCTTTTTAACGGTATGTGATTTGTTTTCGCGGATGACAAATACAAAAATGACAATGAGATTCAGCGCGATGATCAGTAATATCCAGTTTATGACAGGTTTCGAGAAAACAGTTTGCCAGAACTCCGGAAAATCATCGTTTTCTTCAGCCTTTGCCGCCGGTGTTATTATTACGGGCGACACTACGGGTGACTGAATTTCCTTTGCCGTAACGGTCTCGTGCAAGCGTGCATCGGCCTCTGTTCCCCGGATTTCCTGGCTAAAGACCAGTTTACCAAAGCGGTCTTTATGTAAATCGCCCAGTCCCCGGATGGTGAGGGTATTGCCTGAATCAAGAATACGCTGCGCATGATTTGTGTAATCGGCAAGCAACTGATCCGCAATTTCAGGTTCAACATTCTCCGTTTTGATAATGTAATCAAGCAGCAATCCGTCATTATTTCGCAGCATTTCATTGAAAACAACAACAATAGGTTCCTGCTGCCTTATAATAAATGCGCCAAAATCAGGAATGATTACCCTAAGGTTATTGTTCAGAAGCGAGACTATTTTATCGTCCATCCGAGTATTTAAATGTTTCCGATTATCCGGTTGCAGCAATACCAAAGTATGAATTTTATTACAATATATGGTGAGCCAATATTAAAAAGTTGTAAACAAGATTTTTTTATCCTATCTTGCAGTAACATATGAAATAGCACTATCAATGGGCAAAGCAATACTCGGAATAGATGTCGGCGGTTCAGGTATCAAGGGAGCGCCGGTGGATATTAAAACAGGTGAACTCAGGGGCGAAAGACACCGCATACCTACACCGGAACCTTCGAATCCACAGAATGTGGCCAAAACGATAAAGGAACTTGTAAAGCATTTTAAATGGAAAGGTCTTGTAGGCGTTGGATTTCCGACAGTGGTCCAGAATGGCGTAGTAAAAACCGCTGCCAATATCGACAAATCCTGGATTAATACTGATGCAAAAAAACTGTTCAGTGAGGTAACCAAGCTGCCTGTATGGGTATTAAACGATGCAGATGCTGCTGGATTGGCAGAAGTCAAACTGGGCGCCGGAGCCGGCTTTAAGGGTGCTATTGTGGTGCTTACAATCGGAACAGGGATCGGATCATCGCTGTTCGTGAAAGGAAAACTCTTCCCTAACACTGAATTCGGACATGTTGAATTTAAAGGCATGGACGCTGAATACTTTACTTCCGACGCAGCCCGTAAAAGGGAGAATCTTGACTGGACCGAATGGGGTAAAAGGCTGAATGAATACCTTGCACATATCGAATTCCTTACCTGGCCTGAAATGATTATCCTGGGAGGAGGAGCCAGCAAAAAGCTCGATCTGTTCAAAGATCAACTCAACCTGAAAGCTAAGGTAGTTCCTGCGAAGTTTCTGAACGAAGCCGGAATCATAGGCGCAGCAATGGCTGCCAAAGTAAATCTCAAGTAGCGGTAAACGGTATCCGGTTTACAAGTGACCGGCCTAGGGTAACCTCGTCGGTGTATTCAAGTTCATCTCCTATTGACACACCTCGTGCCAGTGTGGAGAACACCAGTTTGTAGGGGCTAAGTTTTCTGTATAAATAGAAATTGGTTGTATCACCTTCCATTGTCGCACTCAGTGCAAGAATAAGCTCATTGATCCCACCCTGCCTCAGACGTTCTTCCAGACTGTCAATGTTCAGGTCGGCAGGGCCAATTCCATCCATGGGTGAAATGATTCCGCCCAGGACGTGATAAACTCCCCTGTATTGCTGCGTATTTTCAATGATCATTACATCCTTGATGCTTTCTACCACACAGATAATGGAATGGTCACGCCTGTTATCAGCACAAACCGGACAAATTTCACCGTCACAAATATTATTGCATACCTTGCAGAAACCCAGGTCGGTTCCCAGCCGGATAACCGCGTTTCCGAAAGCTTCCAGTGCGGAATTATCCTGTCTGAGTAAGTGCAAAACCAGTCGCAGGGCAGTTTTATGGCCTATACCCGGAAGAGTTGAAAATTCATTAACTGCTGCTTCCAATATTTTAGAAGGATAATTCAGATTCATATCTGCTTGTTTGAAATAATGCCTGTCACTCCTTTTAGCGCTCAGGGTGACACTGAACATGCAAAAATACATTTTTATTCAGCAACTGTTGTTTGTTTTTTGTAATCTTGTGTTATGCGGTAAGCATAGTTTGTAACGAAGCTTATGAAAAATAACGATAAGACGAAGTCACAGACTTCGCCTAGCATTTTGGCATTACAAATCGTCAAATCGTAAATCGTCAAATCGTAAATCGTAAATCGTCAAATCGTAAATCAGATGAATCCCTGGATCCTCCTTGCCATTGTCATCATATATTTCGGCGTTCTCATCGCAATTTCAATTGTTACAAGCAAAGGAGCTGATAATGCCTCCTTTTTCATTGGAAACAGGAAATCGCCCTGGTTCCTGGTAGCATTCGGCATGATCGGTTCTTCTATATCCGGAGTAACATTCATTTCCGTTCCGGGTGAAGTCGGCCCAAGCTCATTTTCATACCTGCAGCTTGTTTTCGGCTATTTTGCGGGTTATATGGTGATAGCCAACGTCCTTCTTCCGCTGTATTACAGGATGAACCTGTCTTCCATATATGTTTACCTGAATCAAAGGCTTGGATTACACAGCTACAAAACAGGAGCATTTTATTTCTTGTTATCCCGGGTTATCGGATCGTCTTTCAGACTCTACCTGGTTGCCCTTGTAATCGACGGTTTTATCCTTTCGAAGCTTGGCGTTCCTTTCTGGCTTACGGTAGTCATTACAATCGCTCTCATTTATGTGTACTCATTTAAAGGTGGAATAAGGACAATAGTGTACACCGACACTTTTCAGACTTTTTTCCTGGTCCTGGGTGTTATATTATCCATTGTTCTTATCGGAAAAGAATTGCACCTGGATATCGGCGGACTTATCAATAAAATAGGGTCAAGCCGGTATTCGGATGTATTTGTTTGGGACTGGCGGCCAGGAAATAACTTTTTCAAGCATTTCCTGAGCGGGATGTTCATTTGCATCGTAATGACCGGGCTTGACCAGGATATGATGCAGAAAAACCTGAGTTGCCGGAATTTAAAAGATGCCAAAAAGAACATGTACTGGATGAGTTCCATGCTCGTTGGCGTAAACATCCTGTTTTTGTCACTCGGTGCGCTACTTTATATCTATGCCAACTCCAAGGGTGTCATTGTAGAAAATTTCCTGGCTAAGGATTGCCCGATCAGTCTCCTTGACCCGCTGACAAAAACCATGCAATGTCATAAAACAGATGAACTGTTTCCGTTTCTTGTCTTCAATTATCTTCCGCCGGCAGTAGGATTTGTCTTTATACTGGGAATTCTTGCCGCAGCTTATGCGAGTGCCGATTCAGCCTTAACCGCTCTTACCACTTCATTCTGTGTTGATTTTCTGGGATTTAAGGAAGACAATAAACGAATGAATACGCGTAATTACGTTCATATTGGTTTCGCCGTTCTTTTTATTGTGGCCATATTGCTTTTCAAGGTTCTGAATAATGAAAGCGTCATCAATGCGCTGTTTAAAATTGCAGGGTATACGTATGGTCCGCTGCTGGGAATGTTTGCATTCGGAATTCTTACGCCCTACAGGGCCAATGACAAAGTTTCGCCCTATATTTCAGTCGCCGCACCGGTTCTTTGTTTCTTCCTCGACCGCTATTCGCAGCAACTGCTATGGGGATATAAATTCGGTTTCGAAATACTGATCGTAAACGGGTTGATTGTGTTTTTGGGGCTTCTTGTAACCAGGAAAAAAGGATTAGTGACTGGTGATTGGTAACTGGTGACTGGTAACTGGTGACTGGTGACTGGTAACTGGTGACTGACGACCAGAAGACCAGAAGACCAGAAGACCAAAAAACACCGAACACTGATTACCGATTACCTTCCGACTCCTTACTCCTTGCTCCCTACTCCCTACTTTCCTCTCAACCCCGCTCTCTCCAGCAGCGCCTCCACAGAGGGTTCCTGGCCACGAAAGCGTTTGTACAAAACCATCGGATCTTCGGTTCCTCCTTTTGACAGGATATTATCACGAAAAGACTTTGCAGTGGCCCGATCAAAAATGCCTTTTTGCTTAAACACCGAAAAAGCGTCGGCATCAAGAACCTCAGCCCATTTATAGCCATAGTAACCGGCTGCATAACCACCACCGAAAATATGATGAAAAGCAGTGCTCATGCAGGTACCTGGCACAGGCGGAAATAACTCGGTAAGTGCCATGGCCGATGTTTCAAATTCCTGCACAGGCCGGTCAAGAGGAACTTCGAGGGTATGCCATGCCATATCATTGAGTCCGAAACTCAATTGGCGTACAAAAGCATAACCGCTATTGAAATTCCTGCTTTTAAGTATGTTATCAATCATTTCTTCAGGCATGGGTTGCCCTGTCTGGTAATGAACAGCAACCTCGTGCAGCCATTCCTTTTGCTCTGTCCAGTTTTCCATGATCTGCGACGGGAGTTCCACAAAATCCCGGTATACATTTGTTCCAGAAAGGCCCATATAGTTGCAGTCGCTGAATATGCTGTGCAGTGCGTGACCGAATTCATGCAGGAAAGTTCTCACTTCCTCGTAAGTTAACAGGGAGGGTTTGGTATCGGTAGGCTTGGTAAAATTGAGCACAAGCGAAACATGAGGTCTTATATCTTCGCCGTTTACCTTATACTGCTCAAGGTAATTGGTCATCCAAGCCCCGCCCTGCTTGCCGTCGCGTGGAAAATAATCGACATAAAGCAAGGCCAGGAATGAACCATCCTGATCAAGAACCCTGAATGTTCTGACATCCTTATTGTAAACCGGAATTGTGTTTTCCGGTTCAAATGAAATCCCATAAAGCTTTCCGGCAAGGTTAAAGATCCCCGATTCAACTTTTTCCAAATGAAAATAAGGCTTGATCATTTCATCGGTTATCGAAAATCGACTGTTCCTGAGTTTCTCAGAATAATAGGCCCAGTCCCATCGCTGAATTTTAAAATCGGCACCTGTTGATTTCGCAAAATCCTGCAATTCGGCATATTCTTTCTGCGCAGCAGGTTTCGATTCACTGATCAGGTCGTTCAGAAATGATTTTACTGTTTCAGGATTCTTAGCCATTCTTTCTTCAAGCACATACCCGGCATATGTTTTATAGCCCAGAAGGTTCGCCAATTTTAGCCGGATGTCCACAATTCTCCTTATGACTTCCCTGTTATCCTTTTCATTTTCCCTGAAGCTTCTGGCAGAATAAGCCATGAACATTTTTTGCCTTAGCTCACGGTTGTCTGCATACTTCATGAAGGCTGTATAACTGGGCATCTTCAGGGTAAAAAGCCATCCTTCCAGACCCTTTGATTTCGCTTCCAGTGCTGCAGCCTCTTTTACAAATTCGGGTAATCCGGCTAAATCCTTTTCATCTGTTAGGTGTAGTTTGAAATCGTTTGTTTCAGCGAGCACATTTTCATCGAACTTTAATGTCAGGGCCGACAATTCTTCAGTTAGTTTCCTGTATTCTTCTTTGGCTGAAGGAGCCAGGTTTGCGCCATTCCGAACAAACATCTTGTAGGTTTCTTCAAGGAGACGAGTTTGTTCGGTATTCAGCTTAAGTACACTTCGCTTTTCATACACCTTTTTAACCCGCTCAAATAAAGGTTCATTCAGGGTAATGTCATTGTAAAAGGCTGTCAGCATCGGTGATATTTCCTGTGCCAGTTGCTGTATGGTTTCACTGGTTTCCGCGGCATTTATATTGAAAAAGGTCTGCTCCAGTCGTTTTAAAGAATAATTATGCCGTTCAAGATGTTCAATGGTGTTTAAGAAATCCGGTTCCTCAGGTGAAGATGTAATTCTATCAAGTGTTTCGCGGCATTCAGCAATCAACGACTCAAATGCCGGCTTGTAATGCTCTGTTCTGATTTTATCAAACGGTACGGATTGGAAGGTAGTGTTGTATTCAAACATTTCGATTTACGATTTAGGGTTTGCGATTTACGGTCTGCGATTTTCAGTGGAAAAATACGACATTATAATTTAAAGAGTGTAACAAAATTTAGCATGGCCAGGTTTACCCGCGTACAAGAAATTTCACGACTGGGATCTTCTGTTTAAGCCTTGCCTCAGCCAAGTATAATATATATTCCCAGTAAAATGAATACAAACGGAGTAACGAGATGCCCGTATTTTTTCAATGCGGATTGCATTAACGGATATTTTGTAATGTGCATGGCAATCCGGCACCATAAATAAGTCATCAACATAAAGAGCATGAAAAACGCAAACTTTCCGGACCAATTGACTGTTGCAAACAATGGAATATAAATACCAATATTATCTCCCCCGTTTGCAAAACACACTCCGGCAACTGTCCATATTTTGTTTTTATTGGATGCATATCCAACGTCATGCTTATCGTGGTTACGATGTGTAATTAGTTTATATAATTCTTTCAATCCGATAAATAATGGGATTATTCCGAGCAGTCCGATATATTTCTGAGGAATGAATAAGCCGATGAGGGAACCGGCTATGCCAATTGCAGTCAATGCAAATATTCCAAGGAACTGACCCAAAATGACTTCCTTGTTCGCGTATGATTTATTTCCGTAAAACAGTACAAGGATAAAGAGATCATCAATATTTGAAGAAACAAAAGCCAGAAATCCGGCGATCAGAATTTCCATTATTGAAGTTTCACTGAATTATTGCCGCAAAGATATTACATGGCTTGTATGAAATGTCAGTGATCAAAATAATTATCAACTTTTTTAAATCTGGACCTGCAGGCTTCTATGCAGGGATAATGTATTATCATATAATTCCCTGTTATTTCAAATGACAATTTGGTTTGAGGATATGGACAACCGTCAGGGGTGATTGTGGAATCATTTAACGAATAGGTACCGTAATATTCCCCATCCGGAACTATGGATATGTTGCATAGCATACCATTTGATGAAACAGTCCCGTCAGAATGAAAGACAATTGAAATATCGTTGTCGACATTCCTGAATTGACCACTACCGTCGCCGGGATCAGCCAGCACCTGAACTAATTTCCATTTTCCCAACACATCGGCATTGGCGATAATGTCGGCACTTTTTTCGCAGGAATAAAACAAAACCAAGCTGATCAGCAGAAATAAAACGCTTTTCATTTTTCTCAGGTAATTTTTTATAATGATGCATTTTAGTCAGTTTGGGTTGCGTAAGTGGATAACGGGGTTTCCCTTTGGGAAACTCCCGTTCTGTATGTCAATAACTAAAATCGCTATCATATGGTATCACTATGCGTTCGCAGGCCATTTGTTCATGTGACTGTAAAATGAAACACTCATGCTTCCGGGCACGATAAGAGGCATAAAAACACCAAAAAGCTTCATGCCCCTGATTTTTTCGCCAACAGCCTTCACTTTTTCAAAATTTTCGATGTGATAAATAAAATACCATGTGTTGCCTTCAATTGCTTTAATCAGTTCAGCATTTATAAATCCATCCTGCTTCTGAACGAAAGAATTGACGGTTGCAGCAGCCTCCATTACCTGGTCAGCTGTTGTTGTTGGTAATGCTTCGATTTTTAAAAGTTCTGTAATCATTGTCTTAAAAATTAAAAGTTATGACGACAAAACTACAGAGCACAATCCAGGGCAAATAGTATAAAAACGACAACCCGCTTTTTTATTTATTGATCTGCAAAATGGAATCGTTTTCGTTTACAAACTTTCCGGGAGTATTTCCTGTAAATCGTTTAAATTCCTTAATAAAATGCATCTGGTCAAAATACCCGTTATCATAAGCAAGGTCAGATAATTTGGAATAACCGGAATTAAACAATTGATTCAGGCTTTTATGAAACCTGTTTAGCGTGATATAGGTACTGGCAGGCAATCCCACATATTTACAATACATTCTTTCGAGCTGTCTTAAACCAATGTTTTGCCGGTTGCAAAACTCCGCCAGTTGAACGGTATTATCCTGGTTCAGGGCTTCAAACAACAAATGAAAATTTTCGTGAACCGCAGGAGAAGACGCAAGAATTAACAACAGTTCATTTTCAAGAATTAATAATCTTTCTGCAGTACCATGTGATTCCCTGAGTTTCTCACAAATTTCACCGGCTATATTAAATCCAATTTCACTCGCGCCCACTATCTGATTCCTGAATTCTGAAACGGGTATTTTTAAAAACGGGTAAATACCATCCGATTTAAAACAGATACCCAATATATCCACATGGCCGTCCAGTTTCAGACGGGCATTGGCAAATCTGCTGTGCAGACCCTGGAAATAAACGTTTTCAAGAAGAGTTATTTCAGTGTCCTTTTGAATAAAATGGGGCGTCGAAGAAAGGTTAAACCGTATATTAATATTCCTCTGCGGAATTATTTTATGGTTAAACTGAGCCTTATCAATATGAAGTTCCCAGTAAAACTTAATATACTTACTCAGGAGCGGATGTCTGACAGGATATCTTTTTATCGGGCTGTTCATTTAACTTTAATACCCATAATCGACAGCATTTCTGCAGCATACCGTTTTCCCAGAATCCTGTATCCTTCCGAATCAAAATGCGCCTGGTCCATCCCCTTGCATCCTTCAGAGGAAATTACATGGGCAGTGGGAATGACTTCGGGGAGTGTTCGTATGATTGTATTCATTGAAGAACAGCAATTGGTGCCGGTTGCCAAAGTTTCACCGGCCAGCAGGGGTACTTTGTCAGCCTCTAAACCAAGATCCTTCAGCATATCATTGTAAATTTTCTTCACATATAGCGGCCACTCTTTCTGGCCGGTATTGGTTTCGCCCTGGTGCAGGAGAATTCCCTTGATAACCCCGTCTTTCTGGGCCAGCCTGGCCAGGTCGACCAGGTATTTATAAGGATTGTTTTCATAGTAAGCCACTTTATCAGTAAACCACTTCTCTTTATAGGTTGAATCATAATCCCTGTAAATATCCTTATCAAATATCCGGATATCGCAACCGCCGATAGCCACATTGATCACTCCCACCTTAATGTTTTCAGGAAGGTTTTCCACCATGGTCCGCCCGAAATAATCAGCCGGTGAAAGCCGTGAAAAGCACTGGCAGGTAGGCGGAACTGCCGGATACCAGTGAGCTTTTTCTCTTCCCAGGTTCGGGCAATCGAGGGCCTGGAAAACCATAAAACGGCTGTCGACAGTTGAATCCTGGGCTTCAATGACTCCCTGTCCTTCCATATTGGATTGACCAAAACAGAGGTAGATATAGAGATTTGATTTTTGGGCAAAGAGGCTGGTAGTCATCAGGAGTACTACAAAAATCGCAAGAATACGTGTTTTCAATTCCGGAGTTTTCATGTTATGAAATGAATAAAATGACTGTTAGAATTAACTTAAAAATAATAAAAAATAGACGGCTTAAAAGCAAAAACCTGTTTTTAAACCATAAGTCAATAACCAATCGGTTGGTCTGCCTATATGTCCCGTATATTCAACACTTCCGAATAGATTATTGGTTAATGCATAACCTACTCCAAGGTATGGTGTTGCATAGAATGATTTAATAATAAACTGGTACCCGGTTACAGCCATAATTCCCAATGCACCAATATTGGTGGCTTTGTCAATACCGTTTTCATCGTAAATATTTCCTGATGTAACCGAAATCATTCCACCATACCAGAAACTACTCACAGATAATTTTCGGCTGTACAATCTAAACGAAGCGTTTTGTTCGGACAAATACGAATATTGTCCGTGGATCTTCCGTGAAGAATTACCGGTTTGCCCGTAATAAATACTAATTCCGTATTTTCCATCATGAAATCCCCTTTCATATTCAACATTTAGCCGGTTATAGCCGATAAGCTGGATGGGATTGACGGAGAATTTATTTAATTTTTCCTGGGAATACGCATCCAGGGTGGTCAAAAAAAGAAGAAATAGAACAAATCGCATAAATGAAACCCTGGTTTTTTTAGTTATTAAATAATAATTGTGCGTACTCGTGCAGCGATCTTCTCCAGGTCAGCCATTCATGTGCGGTGGCCGGAGATTCGTAATATGTATATTTTATTCCCTGTTTATCCATCATCCTCCTGAATGCCCCGATTGAACCGGGGAATGGATTGGGCTCTTTCGTTCCCATGCTGAGGAAGAATACATGGAACTTCTTGTTCAGGTCCTGGCCGTCTTTAAATTTTCCGTCGAGGAAAGTGACTGGATCCACTTCATCTGAAGACGGAAAATTGGATGTACCGCTGAATCCGCCGTAGTTCGAAAAAACTTCCAGGTTATTCATTATTATGCGCATGGTTTGATTGGCACCCATCGACAAACCGGCAATAGCCCGGTTATCACGGTTAGCTATGGTAAGAAAGCGGGAATCGATCATCGGTATAATTTCGTTTATCAGCACCTCTTCAAATGCGGATGGCGGAATTTTTGAGTCGGTATTCAATTTTGGCCCCGGTTTAGAGGCATACCCGTTATCCATTACAATGATCATGGGAACAGCCTTTTTTTCGGCAATCAGGTTATCCAGGATTATGCCGGCTTTACCCTGGCCTGACCATCCGGTTTCATCCTCATAACTGCCATGTTGCAAGTAAAGTACCGGGTAACGTATGGCAGCGTTTTTACCGTATTCAGGCGGAGTGTAAATAAAGCACCTGCGCCAAGCCTTTGTAATAGTTGAAAAATAGTTCAATTCACTAATGATGCCATGCGGAACATCTTTCAGAGCATAAAAATCCTGGTCATGTGCCGGTATCTCAATTCCGCTGCCCCAGCGGCCTGCGCCATAATAATATTTTGTACCGGGGTCAGGAACCGAGGCTCCGTCGATATTCAGCTGGTAATAGTGAAATCCTTCATCCTGGGGATTCGACTCGCCTGTCCATACTCCGTTGCTGTCCCTAACCATATTGTATTTTACAGCACCGATATCAAGCTGGACCATTTTGGCACCGGGAGCGGAAATCTGAGTTCTTACCCGACCTTCAGAATTTACTTTCGGGAATTCCTTACCGGGTTGATTGGTTGAAGAGGGTTTAAAATCTTCGGTGATCTGGCAGTATGAAAGCGGGGACAGGCGATAAACAGCCAATATTATCAATAGAAATCGCGTGAAATTTTTCATGGTCAGACAGGGTTTACTGAATTTCTATTGTCAGTTGTTTTAAATCTTTATCATCAGAACTGTTTCCGTAGTAAATTATATACTTACCCGGAGTAACAGCCATCGCATAGCTTTTTGAGTCATAGAATTCAAAAGATGCCGGGGTAAGCTCAATTACAGCTTGCTGTGTTTTTCCGGAAGGCAGTTCGACCCTGCTGAATCCCCGGAGAGTTTTCAGCGGACCGTCATTATCTTCCTGCTTGCGGATATATACCTGGACAATTTCGGTACCGTTTCGTTTTCCTGTGTTCTGAACCGGAACAGTCAGTTGCACGGATTCATCTGCTTTAATGGCAGTTTTGCTCAATGAGGCATTGCCAATTGCAAAGGATGTGTAGCTGAGGCCATATCCGAAAGGAAACAGGTAATCAGTAGTATACCGGTAGGTGCGGCCTTTCATTGAATAATCTTCAAAATCACCCAGCTTTTCAGAATCCTTGTAGAATGTGACGGGCAATTTGCCTGACGGATTGTAATCACCAAATAGTACATCGGCAACTGCCCTGCCGCCTTGTTCACCCGGGTACCATGCCTGCAAAATAGCATCACAGCTTTCTGTTTCAGGAAGGTAGCCAAGAGCCGATCCGGAACAACTTACGAAAATTACTTTTTTACCAGCTGCCTTCAATGCTTTCAGGCAATTCCGCTGAACCGAGGGTAATTCAATGTTTGTGCGGTCGCCTCCTTTGAAACCGGGATAGGAAACAGGCATTTCTTCACCTTCGAGCTTTCCTGAAATCCCCCCCACAAAAACAACCACATCAATACCTTTCAGTTTATTGATCAGCGCGGTATAATCCACATCCATTTCTTTTCCGAAATCAAATTCTATGTTGGCCTGCCAGTTATTTAACTGGGCATAACGGATTTCTATTTTGTACTTTTTACCTGCTTCAACACTGAATGGAACCCGTGAAGGAAGCACGCGCCAGTTCTGATAATGTTGTACTGAAACCCCATTAACAATCAGTTCGAATGATCCGGCGGCACCTGTTTTGAACACCAGTTCTTCTGATACTTCAGGAACAAACTCGGTTTCGAACAAAGCCGAGAAGCCTTCGAGTTTCACCCCTGATGCAAACTCATGCTGACCGGCAGTTGTTTTTTTAATGGCATCGGTTACCTGCTGAGTGGCAACCACATCACCCTTCATATCGGGTGTATTCCAGTATGTTGCTTTAAAACCGGGTTTTCCTTCAAAAGAAACCTTCGGGAAATAACTGGCAGTTACCTTATCCTCTACAAGGTCACATCCTTTGTCGTAGAATATTTTATTTGCCGGGATTTTCGATTGGATTCCCTGCAGGATAGTAACGGTGTGAATGGGTGTTCCATTGTAGTTTCCCCAGAGCATCACTTCATCGTTTGCATTGGGACCAATGACTGCTATTTTTTTACCTGATTTTGACAGAGGCAGGATGTTATTCTTATTCTGGAGCAATGTCATCGTCTGCTGAGCCATCATGTAGGCCAGTTTCTTGTGCTGATCATTGTTAATGACCGAGGGCGGGATCTGTGCCCAGGGAACTATTGAATCGGGATCGAAATCACCCAGTTCAAAACGTCCGGTAAGTACCCGCAGGAGACTTTGGTTAATATCCTCTTCTTTTATTAAACCCCGTTGTACACCATCCGGAAGAGTTTTAAAGGGGTAGTTTTGCCATATGCATTCCACATCCGTACCGGCCAGCACAGCCTTTGATGCAGCATGAACAGGATTTGACGAAACTTTATGTGAAGTATAAAAGTCGGATACCGCACCGCAGTCAGAAACAACCATGTATTTAAATCCCCACTCATCGCGTAGAATACGTTGGAGTAACCGCGTGTTTCCGCAACACGGTTCATCATCCAGACGCTGATAGGCGCACATTACCTGCCTGACATCGGCCTGCTGCACCAACGCCTTGAAGGCCGGCAGGTAGGTTTCGTTTAAATCGCGGGGGCTCACGTTATTCAGATTCAGTTCATGGCGGCTCCATTCGGGACCCGAGTGAACGGCATAATGTTTGGCGCAGGCGAGTAACTTACGGTATTTGGCATCGGCCGGACCCTGCAATCCTTTTACAACCTGTACGCCCATCCGGGATGTCAGGTAAGGGTCTTCGCCATAGGTCTCCTGTCCCCTTCCCCATCTTGGGTCGCGGAATATATTAACGTTGGGTGTCCAAACGGAAAGACTCAGGAACCGCTTATTTTCATTGCCACGGCTCAGCCATTGGTTGTATTTAGCCCTTCCTTCATCGGATACAGCATTGAAAATTTCAAAAACAAGTTTGTCATTAAAAGATGCGGCCATTGCAATAGGCTCTGGAAATACGGTAACACTGTCGTTGTTGGCATAACCATGCAATGCTTCGCTCCACCAGTTGAATTTTTTAATACCAAGACGGGGAATGGCATCGGACTGGTCGCACATCAAGGTTGCCTTTTCTTCAAGGGTCAATCTTGATATCAAATCCTTTGCTCTTTCTTCCGGACTCAAATCCGGATTCCGGAAAGGAAGATTTTGGGCTGATGAAAGGAATGTAATGAATAAGCTGAAAGCTATCAAAAAGATTCTGCTATGAGTGATCCGCATGTTAAGGTTTTTAATGAATGAGTATCTGGTTCTATAATATTACCATCAGAAGCAGCGTACTACTCACATAATAATTGATAATTTTTAAAACTAAATAAGAATCAGGGATTGCTTTTCACCAGTTTCCTAATCTCGAAACCATTGGTTGTTTGAATTTTCAGAATATACATACCAGCAGGTAATGAAGACACATCAATTTGTGAATAATTTCCGGAAATTTTTTCAAAAATGAGAAAGTTTCCTTTCAGATCAATTATTGCTACACTGGTAATTTCTTCTTTAGATTCACCTTGTATGATAAAAAAGCCGGATACAGGATTCGGATAAAAGCTGATATTTCCTGCATTATTTTCAGGATATCCGGTTAATGGATCATACTGCAGTGAAGTAAGAAAAAAGTGCATATTATGATTATTTGATACTATAGGAAAAGGCAAACTAAAAATTGTTGCGGGTGGCAATGCATTTCCTGCCACATAAACAGACCTTCCGTTCAGATTTATATCTTCTATTCCTGACACATCGCCAATAATATGGTTTACGCTAATAAAATCACCTTGTGGTGAATATCTTGCCAAAAAGCTTCCGTGCTTGAAATCATTAAATACGATCATGGAATCTTCAAGATTAGTACTTCCGAAAACCGCCCAACTGCCTGGATAATATCCTCCTACGTAAATATAATTATCATCAGCAGCCACTGCTTTACTCTGTTCGTTTGTATTGCTAAATGTATTACTGGCAATCTGGTTAGCCCATTCTACTACTCCTTCGGGATTCACCTTGCATAAAAAACCGTGGAAACCCAGGAAAGCAGATTTAAAATTTGAAAAACAGACAGTATCATTATAAACGCCGGTCATGAACACATCGCCTGAAGCATTTACTGCAATTTTATTACCGCGATCATCTCTTTGACCTCCATAACCTTTGGCCCAAAGTACTTCACCATTTGCACTCAATTTGGCCAGGACAATATCTGTACCGCTAAAATAGTTTTCCGGATACGCAGGATTGGATCGCGAATTTAAATGGAAATCGCCGAATTGAATGCTGTCATTTTCACTGAATATTTCATAATATCCTGTAACATAAGCCTCACCATCGTCATTTGTTTGCAGGTCACTAAATTCTAAAGAAGCACCAAAAGGACTAATTTTTGATGATGTAAACCATTTGAACCTGCCTTCAGAATCATACTTCATTACAAAAGAATTGGTTTTATCCTTCTCTACATTATAAATGACAGTATCCTCAAAAGTTAAAGAATTACCAATGGTAAAATAGCGTCCGGTAATTAACAAATTATCATTCTTATCCACAGTTATGGATTTAAAGAAATCAATATCGTATGGTAATTCTTTATCCCATAATTGATTCCCGTTCATATCATATTTAATAATATGATGATTTAGCAGCGAAGGTTTATAAAATGTATATACCTCATATTTGCTATTCACGGCTATATCGTTGGCTTCTTCCCCGGAATTTTCCCGTATCCATCGTAAATTTCCTTCTTTATCAAATTGGGCGATAAATGAAAAATCGCCATGGGAAATTGTAGTATCCTTAATATAAACTTTGTCACCAACTGCATGGCCGGATATATAAATATAATTATCGGTAGATGCTACGGCAATTGCATTATTTTCAGAATAATAGGCGTCACCTGCACCAGTCGATATCCATTGAAGGTTCTGAGCATTAATAGAAGTTGAAAAAGCCACCAGGAAGAAAAGAATGTGGTATTTCATAATTGTAATGTGAGTTTATTGTTTTATTTTATCTAAGGTGTTTCTTCAGCATTGAAATCAGCATGTCTTTTTTCAGGGTTTTTTTTAAGATCCAAAATTGCTGTTACAATATCAATAGACTTGTTAAAGTTGCGTGTCATTAACCATGTTACTGTGAGAAAAACATTGCCTATTTAAAGTTAGTTTTTTTAGATTAAAGCGCAAGAATAATTTCACAATACGGCTTTTATATATCTTTACGAAAAAGCGGATACATGAACAAAACTATTCTGATAGGCCATGGCAGCGGCGGACTGATGACATCAGATTTAATCAGGGATGTATTCTTGCGGTATTTCAATCCCGGTGGACATGAGATAGCCACAGATTCGGCTATTCTGAATGTCCATGATTCATTATTGGCTTTCACAACCGATTCATTCGTCATCGATCCTGTATTCTTTCCAGGCGGTAACATTGGTAAACTGGCTGTGTGCGGAACCGTGAATGATCTGTCGGTTGCAGGTGCAGTGCCGCTATACCTGAGTGCGGGTTTTATAATCGAAGAAGGTTTTCCCGTCGAGAACCTTGAAGTGATTGTACGTTCAATGGCTGAGGAAGCTGCGAATGCCGGTGTGAAGATTGTTACAGGCGACACAAAGGTTGTAAAAAGGGGACAGTGTGACAAAGTTTTCATAAATACCGCGGGGATCGGAGTGGTTAAAAGGGAATTCGAACCGATTTCAAAAGGCCGGACCATTCAACCGGGTGATCAGATTATGGTGAATGGTTTCCTGGGTGACCATGAAATGGCTGTACTTGCCGCCAGGGAAAACCTCAGGTTCGAAGAACCTGTAACATCGGATGTAGCCTGTCTGAATTCGCTGATACAGATGCTGCTTGCAAAAGGTGTAAAGGTCCGTTTCATGCGGGATATTACGCGGGGCGGACTGGCAACTATCCTGGCTGAAATAGCTGACTCCACCGGAAACGGAATTCTTATTTATGAAAAAGATATCCCTATGCGGGAACAGGTAAAGGGCCTTTGTGAAATATACGGTTTCAATCCGTTGTACCTGGCCAACGAAGGTAAGGTACTTATGGTGGTATCCGCTGATACAGCCGGTATGGCCGTTGATCTGATGCAACATCATCCTCTTGGCCTTAATGCTTCACTTATCGGAACCATAACGGATCAGAATCCAGGAAAGGTGCTTATGAAATCGGTTGTGGGAGGCACGAGGATGGTGGATAAGATTGCAGGAGAGCAGTTGCCGAGGATTTGTTGAATGTTTGAGGTTTGAGCGTTCTCAATGTCGCTTACGTCCCATAGGTCATATAGGTCCCATTAACTAACAGCCTAATAGCCTAAATAGCTAATAAATGCACGAATTTTCACTTGTAGAGAATATAATAGAAATAGTCACTGAAACGGCAGAGAGAAACGGGCTTACAACGGTTGAATCCGTTGAACTGGAAGTCGGCGCAGCCTCAGGAGTGATCAGGGAAGCCATGGAATTTGCCTGGGAAGCAGCTGTGAAAGGCAGTGCTTTTGAAAGGACCCGGCTTATAATAAAGGAAATACCGCTTATTGTTTCCTGCAGTGTCTGCGGAAAGGAATACAGCCCGGTTGAGATTTACGAATCCTGTCCAGGTTGCGGTGATGTGAGTCCGAAAGTTTTAAGTGGAAAGGAATTGAGGGTTGCGGCGATTGAAGGTAGTTCAAAGTAGTTCCAATGTGGTTCCAAATGGTTCCAAAGTAGTTCCAAATAGTTCCAACGAGGTTAACCTTGAAACAACCTTGAAAAAACCTTGAAACAACCTTGAAACAAAATTCCAACTAAATTTGTCCTTATAAAATCAAACTTCTATGTGCGAAACATGCGGATGCGGGGATAACAGCGGATTCAGGATAATCGACCCTAAAGAGGAACATCATCACGGCCACGGTCACGCCCATGATCACGACCATCACCATGATCATGAACATGATCACCATGATCATAATCACTTGCACAGTCACGATCATGAACATCATACCAGCACCCGGATTCGGGTTGAAACCAACATCCTTCATGAAAATGATATGCTTGCCGAAAGGAACCGCGGTTATTTTGAAGCTAAAAACATCACTTGTCTTAACCTGGTGAGTTCTCCCGGATCAGGCAAGACAACCATTCTTGAAAAGACAATTATCAAACTGGCCGGCAAACAGGTATTTGTTATTGAGGGCGATCAGCAGACAAGCCTGGATGCAGACAGGATTGCGGCCACACAAGCACCGGTTGTCCAGGTAAACACCGGTAATGGCTGCCATCTGGATGCGTCGATGGTAAATAAAGCTGTTAAGAAGCTGAATCCTTCCGAGGGGGCACTATTGCTCATCGAAAATGTGGGAAACCTGGTTTGTCCTGCTTTATTCGACCTTGGAGAGAATAGCAGGGTGGTTATCATCAGCGTTACAGAGGGTGATGATAAACCTCTTAAATATCCCAACATGTTTGAAAGCGCTCACCTTTGTCTTATTAATAAAACCGACCTGTTGCCTTATGTTGATTTCAGCATTGAAAAAGTGAAAAAGAATGCATTAAAAATTAATTCTCACCTTGAATTCATCACCCTCTCCGCGAAAACAGGAGAGGGATTTGAGGAGTGGGTGAAGTGGATACTGGAGTGTTCGTCATTGCGAGGAGCGTGATAAAACAATGATTATAACAAAAGGTAATGTCGATGAAGCAATCTGCCCGCACAGGCAGGACGACGCTTAGACTCACTTGGTCAGGCCCTTCCTGTTCGGGCAGATTGCTTCGTCGCTGATATTTTTGCTATAATCAAAGTCAGGTCAAGCTCCTCGCAATGACGATCTCGTGTCCCGTATCCGGCATCAAATTAATTTAGAATCAGTATATATTAGCCTCTGAAATCGACTATTGTTATTTAAATAACAATAAAATTGTTATTTTTGTAACAGAATTTTTCAGCATACGTATAACGCGTTGTTGAAAGAGATTTTTCGAAGTTGGGAGCATGAAGATTGCCGAAATTATTGCACTTACTAATGGTAAACTGGTTTGCGGTCATCAGCCGTCAGATGCAGATTTAACCCACGCCTTTTCATCCGACCTGTTGAGTGATGTTCTAACGGTTAACAAAACCGGTATCTTACTTATCACAGGAGTTGCCAACCTGCAGACAATACGCACTGCAGAAATGGCTGAAGTGGCCTGTATCCTTCTTGTAAGGAATAAGAAGGTGACTGATGAAATGAAGAAACTGGCCGGAGAACTGGGAGTCACTATCATTGAGAGTCCCATTTCAATGTTTGGCGCCAGCGGAAAACTTTACCAGGGAGGGTTAAGACCATTATATTAGAGGATCGGCTTATGAAAGAAATGGCATTTGAGTTCCCGATTGAAGGCGGCGATTTTATCAAAGCCGGATCTGCTTCGAGCCAGATTAAAAAAATACTGAACCAGCTCAATATTGATCCTGCCCTCATCCGCCGCATCGCTGTGGCCACTTATGAAGCTGAAGTTAACGTTGTGGCGCATGCATACAAGGGTGTAATGAAAGTATTGATCAGTCCGGCCAGGATTAAAGTAAAAGTGGAAGATGAAGGCCCCGGAATTCCGGATATTGAAAAGGCTATGCAGGAAGGATATTCAACTGCATCTGAAAAAGTAAGGGAAATGGGATTCGGTGCGGGAATGGGTCTTTCGAATATTAAAAAAAACACCGACCACCTGGATATTCAGAGCCGGTTAAATAAAGGTACTGTGGTGGAAATGACAACGTACATACAACCCGTTCAGAAATAATGGCCTTTCATCATGCATTACATATTAATGATGAGTTGTGCATTGGTTGTACTCATTGCATGAAAGCCTGTCCTACCGAAGCTCTCAGGGTCAGGAGCGGGAAAGCCCGTCTTATACCCGAAAGATGCGTCGATTGTGGTGAATGCATGAGGGTATGCCCTGTAAGTGCTATATCGGTTGAGGAAGACGATTTCTCACGCATATTCAATTATGAACACCGGGTAGCACTTGTCCCTTCAGTCTTTATAGGGCAGTTTCCCCGAAATATAGCCACACGCAAAATTTACAGCGGCATACTCGAAGAAGGCTTCACACAGGTAATTGAAGTAGAACATGGCGCCGGTTTACTGATAAAGATTATCAATCAGTACCTCGAAAACCGTACGGATATCAGGCCTGTCATTTCATCATTCTGTCCGGCAATTGTCCGTCTGATCCAGGTGAGATTCCCTTCGCTTGTCGGAAATATCCTGCCTTACAAGGCACCGCTCGACCTCACAGCCATTTTCTACAGGAAAAAAATGGAAGACCAGGGAATAGAACCCCGTAAAACCGGTATATTTTATATTACACCCTGTGCAGCCAAAATAGCGGCTGTCAAAAGTCCGGTAGGCGAAGAAACAAGTCCCATTGACGGTGTCATCAACCTGAAGACACTTTACAACCGGGTATATTCAACCATCCGAAAGGAAGAAAAAGGGTATTGTCCCGTTCCTGAAAAAGAGCAGCTGATGCCCGAAGAAATGGTGTGGACACTGACGGGAGGAGAATCAAAACATATAAAAGGCAGATGCCTTGCTATTGACGGCATTTCAAACGCAATAGAATTTCTTGAAAAGCTTGAAAATGACACACTGGGCAATTTCGATTTCCTCGAAATGAAAGGCTGTGATGAAGGTTGTGCAGGCGGAATTCTTTCACTCACCAACCGGTTCCTGGTTTCAGAAAGGTTAAGAACCCGTGCTGACCAGTATTATATCGACAAGGAATCGGGCAAGATAGTGGATAATAAGTCGATTAAAAATTACTCAGACCATGTTCTTGCCAACGCTTCGATAGGAGAGGTTGAACCGAGGTCAATCATGAAGCTTGACGAGGATATGGTGCAGGCTATGAAGAAAATGCAGAAAATACAGAAGATCAAATCATGGCTACCGGGAATCGACTGCGGTGCCTGCGGTTCGCCAACCTGCCGCACACTTGCCGAAGATGTGGTTCAGCACCGGGCGCATACAAGCGATTGTGTATTCGTGGCCATCAAAGTTAAAGGCGGAGAAGGTATGAAACAGGTAGTTGATTTTACTGAGCAAACCTGGGGTAAGGACCGGTTCAGAAAGATGCTTCCGGAGTGAGGAAGAAGGAATGAAAGAATGAAGGAATGAAAGAATGAAGGAATGAAGGAATGAAGGAATGAAGGAATGAGGGAATGAAGGAAAGAAGAATGAGGGAATTAGTGATTAATGAAGAACCAGGAATACAAACCCTGACAGGGTTTAAGAAACCAGCACAGGGTGAAACCCTGTGAATCGAAGGACAGACCAAAAACAGCCCTGAAAGGGCGAAAGAAATATATAATGAATTTAGAAATCATAATAAACCAATTGAACCTGAAGGTTCTGGCCGGTAAGGAAAACACGGGCAGGGAAGTTAAAGGCGCCTATGCATCCGACCTTTTAAGCGATGTCATGGGCAAGGCCCGCGAAGGGTATGTGTGGATTACCATGCAAACACATAAAAATATCATAGCCGTGGCATCGCTCAAAGATATTGCAGCTGTAATCATTGTCAATGGTGGTAACCCTGATGAAGGCACGCTTGTGGCAGCTGCAGCCGAAGGAGTTGTTGTTCTAGGAACCCATGAAGCAGCTTTCTCCACCTGTGGCAAACTTTATAAAATCCTGGAAAGGGATGCAGTGGTTTAAAGCTGATCTTCATATTCACACGGTTCTTTCGCCTTGCGGCGGACTCGACATGAGTCCCGTGAGTATTATAAAACAGGCGGTTTTAAAAGGGCTTGACTTTATTGCTATCACCGATCATAACAGCACCCGGCATTGCCGGCTGGCGCAGGAGATCGGCAGAAAACACGGAATTACGGTGCTGGCAGGCGCCGAGGTAAATACGAAAGAAGAGATTCACTGCCTGACGTTCTTTGAAGATATGGACAAAGCATCAAAATTTCAGCAATATATCGATGAAAATCTCATGTTTATTGAAAATAAGCCAGAGATTTTCGGGTACCAGCTGATTGTGGACGAGGATGAAAACATCCTTGAAGAGGAAGTCCGTATGCTGGGTGCAGCAATGAATACAAGCATTGATGAAATATCGGAAGCAGTAGCCGCTCTTGACGGTATTTTTATACCGGCACATATCAACAGGTTGCACAACAGTGTATACAGCCAGCTGGGATTTTTACCACCGTCGGCTCACATTGATGCCGTTGAAGTTTCGCCGGTTGCCGATTACATGAAGTTCCTGGAAGAACATCCTGAAACAGGCCGCTTCTGTCATGTCAATAATTCTGATTCCCACCACATTGAACGTATTGGTCTGGTGACCACTGAATATTACATGGAAAAGCCTGATTTTAATGAATTCAGGATGGCCATCAGGAATGAGAACGGGAGAAAAGTGAGGTCAATATGAAGGATATTTCTTACCATATTCTCGATATCGTGCAGAACTCGCTGAACGCCGGTGCTGATAAGATTTTCACCGGAATAAGTGAAAATTCAGCGACAGGCAAACTGACGCTCACAATCCGCGATAATGGGAAAGGAATGAATGAATCGTTGCTGAATAAGGCGCTTGACCCGTTTTTCACCTCTTCGGTAACCAAGAAAGTGGGTCTCGGACTGCCCCTGCTGAAACAGAATGCAGAGCTTACAGAAGGCTCATTCACAATAGTTTCGGAAGAAGGAAGAGGAACAACAGTAACCGTGGTTTTCAACTACAGGCATATCGACATGATTCCGACAGGAGACATCGGATCAACATTCAAAACGCTGATTGCCATGAACCCTGAAAAGAATTTTGAATTCCGGTACGAAAAAGACGGGCAGGAATTCATTCTCGATACGGCTGAAGTCAGGGATATTCTTGGCGAAACACGTATTGACAGCCGGGAAGTGCTTAATTATATAGCTGGTTATATCAACGAAAACCAGGAGGCTTTGTCGCAGTAATTAAGAAACAGTTTAAATAGGCTTTGATACGCTTAAAATCATTGACAAGAAGAACTTTAGAACTTATATTCGCAAACTAAAATAAATTGATGGTATGGACAAAATAAAAAACCTTGCTGACCTGAGAAATCTTAAGGATAAGCTTCAATCGAAGACCAAACTTCGTGAAAAAAGCGAAGTACCTGAACAGATGATACAGGTTAAAGTAGCCATGGCTACCTGCTGCATTGCATCAGGATCGAGGGAAACCATGAACTACATTGTGGATGAACTGGATAAAAGAAATATTGATGCGGTCGTTACCCAGACCGGTTGCATGGGATATTGCTATGCTGAACCGACTGTTGAGGTTACTTTACCCGGCAAGGAACCGGTGGTTTTTGGCTACGTGGATGCCAGGAAGGCAGATGAGATCATTGAAAAGTACATCAAGGCAGGAACTTTGGTGGAAGGTATCATCCCGGTTAACTATCAGAAAATTGAAAATAATTAACAATAAGGAGGCAATTATCCATGGCGGATTATAAAATTCACATGCTGGTGTGTGGTGGTACAGGCTGTAAATCATCACAGAGCCAGATACTGGCAGAACATCTGCGTACAGAGATTAAAAACCAGGGCCTTGATGACTTCGCACAGGTTGTGGGTACCGGATGCTTTGGTTTCTGTGAAAAGGGACCTATTGTAAAAATAATTCCCGATAATACTTTTTACACCCAGGTAAAACCTGAGGATGCAAAAGAAATTGTAGAAGAACATGTGGTAAAAGGCCGCAAAGTTTCACGGTTATTATACAAGGATCCGAAGACTGAAAAGATCGTCATGGATTCCCGTGGCATGGAATTCTACAAAAAGCAGATGAGAATAGCTCTCCGGAATTGCGGTGTTATTGACCCCGAAAACATCGAGGAATATATCGCCCGCGACGGATATTCGGCACTTGGAAAAGTACTGACATCCATGACTCCCGAAGAAACAATCAATGTTATTAAGAAAGCAGGGCTCAGGGGCCGCGGTGGTGCAGGATTTCCTACCGGTCTGAAATGGGAAATCACAAGGCAGTCGCCCGGATCTGAAAAATACGTAGTTTGTAACGCAGACGAAGGCGACCCGGGTGCATTCATGGACCGTTCGATCCTTGAAGGTGATCCCCATTCGGTTATAGAGGCCATGGCTATTAACGGTTTCTGCACAGGCGCTTCAAACGGCCTTGTTTACATTCGTGCTGAATATCCGCTTGCCATTGAAAGACTTAAAAAAGCTATTGAACAGGCAAGGCAGTATGGCTTGCTCGGAAAAAATATATTCGGAACCGAATTCGGTTTTGATATTACCCTCCGTTACGGTGCAGGTGCTTTTGTTTGCGGTGAGGAAACCGCTCTTATTCATTCGATGGAAGGCGGCAGGGGCGAACCCACAATGAAACCCCCGTTCCCTTCGGTAAAAGGCTACCTGGGCAAACCCACCAACGTAAACAACGTTGAAACTTTCGCCAGCATTCCCGTGATCATTAACAAGGGCTGGGAATGGTACAATACAATCGGTACCGAAAAATCGAAAGGCACCAAAGTATTTGCCCTGGCCGGCAAGGTAAATAACGTGGGACTTATTGAAGTTCCCATGGGAATTACCCTGCGTGAAGTAATTTTTGAAATCGGCGGCGGAATAAAGAACGGTAAAAAATTCAAAGGCGTTCAGATCGGAGGTCCTTCAGGCGGATGCCTTACATACAAGCACCTGGATGTGCCCATTGATTATGAAAGTCTTATTGCTGCGGGTGCCATGATGGGTTCCGGCGGTATGATTATTATGGACGAGGATGATTGCATGGTAGACGTAGCTAAATATTTCCTCGATTTTACGGTTGACGAGTCATGCGGAAAGTGCACCCCGTGCCGTGTTGGCAACAAGAGGATGCATGAACTGCTTACCAGTATAACAAAGGGTAATGGAACTGAGGAAGACATAGACCGGTTGATAAACCTTGGAAATGTAATCAAGGATACATCACTGTGTATGCTCGGCCAGTCGGCTCCAAACCCGGTTCTGTCAATTCTGGATAATTTCAGGGATGAGTATGAAGCCCATATTCATGATAAGAAATGCCCGTCGGGTGTTTGCAAGGCCCTGATGCGCTATGAAATTGTTGAAGAAAACTGTTGCGGATGTACGGCCTGTGCAAGGGCTTGTCCGGTCGGCGCCATTACAGGTGAAAGAAAAGAAGTTCACAGGATTGACCCGGCACTCTGCATCAAATGCGGTGCATGTCTTGACAGATGTAAATTCAATGCAGTAATCGTAAATTAATTGTCTCGTAAAATGGAAATGGTAAAACTCACAATAGATAATAAACAGGTTGAAGTTCCAAAAGGAACAACAATTTACAAAGCCGCAAAGGAAGCGGGTGTTGAAATACCTGTGCTTTGCTATATGGATCTGAAAGATCTTAAGATTGAACATAAGCCGGGTGGCTGCCGTGTATGTGTTGTCGAAGTAGAAGGCCGGCGTAACCTGGCTCCGAGCTGTTCAACAGAGGTAAATGAAGGCATGATTGTAAAAACCCATTCGATCAGGGTACTGAATGCTCGCAGAACAGTTGTTGAATTGCTTCTGTCCGATCATCCGAAGGAATGTCTTACCTGTGCCAAATCAGGTAATTGCGATCTGCAGAATGTGGCTACCAAGATGGGTATCCGTGAAATTCATAACGAAGATATAGCAGAAATGTCGACCTATAAACCCGACTTTTCAGCCGCTATCATCCGCGATATGAACAAATGCATCATGTGCCGCCGTTGCGAAACCATGTGCAACGAGTTCCAGACTGTTGGCGCTCTTTCAGCCATCAACCGCGGATTCATGTCGGTTGTAGCGCCTGCATTTGAAATGGATCTTGAAGATTCAGTTTGTACCTATTGCGGTCAGTGTGTAGCTGTATGCCCGACCGGTGCCCTTACCGAGGTTGACCATACCCGCAAACTTATCCGCGATCTTGCCAATCCTTCAAAAACCGTGATTGTTCAGACTGCACCTGCTGTAAGAGCAGCACTGGGCGAAATGTTCGATTTACCTGCCGGCACACTGGTAACAGGCAAAATGACTGCCGCTCTCCGCAGACTTGGTTTCAAATACATTTTTGACACTGATTTCAGCGCCGACCTTACCATTATGGAAGAAGGTACTGAACTGCTCGTAAGACTTAAGAAAGCACTGGTTGACGGAGATGCAAAAATTTCGCTTCCGATGTTCACTTCATGTTCACCGGGATGGATTAAATTCATTGAGCATAAATATCCTGAATATCTTCCGAACCTGTCAACATGCAAATCACCCCAGCAGATGTTTGGTGCTCTTGCAAAAACATTCTATGCTAAAAAACGCAATATTGAT
>DATGXG010000008.1 GCA_035299085.1 Bacteroidales bacterium
AGGCTCCAACGAAGCCACTTTTGAGTCCCGGTGTAGAAGTTTGCTGGCGGGCAGTGGTGCGTATCCGGGTACAGCTTCCATGATAAACTTTCTGGATAGCAGGATTAAAACGCAAAAACCGTGACGAGTTTATTAATGCTACCGTCCGTGTTAGGCTTAGGCGTGTGCTCTGAGTCACTCAAGGGTACAAGAGATAAATAAAAGTTCTTTGAATGAGTGACGTAACTTTAAGTACGATGGTAGTCAGGTGACATGACGAAAGTTTCGGAAACGAGCCGATCCCGGTTATCGGGTGAAAATCGGAGGTCTCATGTAAGATATGGTAGTCATTGATCATCTGAGTGATCTACCGGCAAAGATGTTCAGGCATATTAGCCAAACCGCCCTGCGGTGCTGCGTTTTCAAGATGGCGGTGCTGAACGGCAGGGTTAAAGACTTAAGCGGTACTTGTACAAGCTTGGTCACGGTGTGGGTAACGGAGATGAACGAAAGTGAACCACTGATGAAGTGTCGAAAATAACTTTTACGGTATCGAAATCAAAAGGTTGCCGGCCGAATGAGAGCGAGGTGCAAGGCGTGATCCTGATTAGTGCTTGCACGATACCCGGCATTTAGGTGGCATGAACGTTATCTGGGCGTACTTAAGGAACAGAGGAACCTGAGAGGGTATGCTAAGAGAAAAGGACACAAACCCGAAGGGCAAGTCCGAAATATCGAAGATCCTTTCAGGGGCGGATGAAGCCGTAGTAGTGCTGATACTCCGTAATGGGAGAGGAGCGAAGGGCTTCACATGATGGTTTTCTTTTTGTATTACAACTTAATGAAAATTGAGGATGATTTTTGGAAAGAGACAGAGGATTTATCCTATTGATACGTTGGATGTCTGGGAAGCCTTCAAAGACGTGAGGTCGGGAGGTAAGAGCCCTGGTGTCGATGGTGTTGCCATTGAAACCATAGAAAAGGAGCCAAGAAAGTACCTGTATCCGGTATGGAACAGGCTCGCAAGCGGGAGCTACTTTCCACCAGCTGTCCGACAGACCCAGATTCCGAAAGGAGACGGGAAGATGCGAACTCTGGGAATACCAACAGTAACTGACAGGGTTGCTCAAACGGTCATAAAATGTAGATTGGAGAGGCTTGTTCTGAAGCATCTAAGTAAGAATTCATTCGGCTACATGCCGGGTAAAGGACAACATGATGCAATTGAGCAGTGTCTGGTCAATTGCCAGCGATATGGCTGGGCCATTGATCTTGACATTAAAGGTTTCTTCGACAACATTGACCATGAGCTCATGATGAAAGCACTAAAGTGGTTCACAAAAGAGAAATACATTCTCATATACGTGGAACGCTGGCTTAAAGCGCCTGTCAAACAAACTGACGGTACACTCTTGGAGAGCAACAGCAGGGGTACGCCACAGGGAGGAGTAATCAGCCCTATACTGGCAAACATATTCCTGCACTTTGCCTTTGATCAGTGGTTTGGGAACAGATATCCCAAAGGCACCTTCGAGCGGTATGCGGATGATATCATTATTCATTGCAGCAAGTTCGGAGAAGCTGAGTTAATGTTACAGGCGGTTGAGCGAAGGTTGAATGAGTGTAAACTTGAACTCAATCACAGCAAGACTAAGCTAGTATATTGTAACAGCAATCAGAGGCAACTCTATCCTAAGGAGAAGCATAGTAGGACATTCGACTTTCTTGGGTACACATTCAAGCCCAGGATAGTCAAAACCACGACGAGAATCAAACTTGGATTCTCTCCTGGAATGAGCCAGAAGAGTCAGAAGAAAGTCGGTGAGGTGCTCTATAAATTGAGACTTCACAGGATGGTGCATCTGACCATAGATAAGATTGCTGAAATTATTAGAATTAAGTCTTACAACTGGATCAACTACTATGGCAAGTTCAGGATGTCGTCCATGCGGAGAATATTCCGTGTGCTTAACTTCAGGCTTGCTCGCTGGGTACGTAATAAGTATCGTAGGTTCAGGCGTCGACCATGGTACCATGCTTATTTATGGCTTGTGAATGTCTCTAAGGCGTTCCCTAACATGTTTGTGCATTGGCAATATGGTTTTCGTCCGTAGGATCTTTATCATGAAGAGCCGTATGAATCGAGAGGTTCACGTACGGTTCTGGGAGAGGTTTGGGGGTGAAACTCCCCCTTACCTACTCGACTCTTATTTATTTTTTAGGCTTTTCAGTGGAGTCCAGGCATACATTATTTGCATGTCGTACTGTTAATCTCCAGTGGCCATTTTGATACATCCAAATATTTGTATAACGACGGTTTAATGTATTTCCTTCATTAGGTGCGCCTTTGGCCGGAACAACAGTTTCATTTCCCATAACTACAACCATATCCTTGAAGAAAAGGAATGTTTCTGGGAAACGTTCAAAAGAAGTATATCTTATAACTCCTTTGTTAATCAGATCCAATAGCTCTTTTTTTTCTTTCACAATTCGATTTGTTGGATGATTTACTGTAACATCATCATCCATTAAGCTGTCCAATGCCGCTGCATCTCCCTTAAAAATTGCGGAGGCATGTGCCATATCCAGTTTTTTGATTTC
>DATGXG010000009.1 GCA_035299085.1 Bacteroidales bacterium
ATTGTTTCTCGCAGAGGCGCGGAGACGCAGAGTTACTGCCTGCGGTAGTTTGAGAATTTAACCACCAAGAACACGATGAACACCAAGAGCACGAAGAGCACGAAGAAAAATAACCACGAATGCGCGAATTGAAGACGAAAAAAATTATTACGAATTTCACTAATGACTGCCTGCGGCAGTCTAAAAGGCTCTACCCCGGTTCTTACACTTCCACTGCAAGAGCTTGTCCCGCTTCGGCCCCTATTTGTAACCAGCTCCAACATTCAGCGTCAAAATATCAGATGATAAAATGGTATTCCTGAATGATTTAACTATGTAATCGATGAAAATAAAGGTTGTTTGCATCGTATTGCTAATTATCTGCAATACCGGAAGAGGCTTGGATGTTCATGCTTCTTCAGCAAAGGATACTTCAGGCATTGAGGTAAAACGTAAACCGGGTGATTTGCCTAAGTTTGGATTTGCCTGCGAACTTGAAACCGAGCCTTTGCAGAAATTGTTTGATACGCCAGGGCTAATTAGCGATATTAAAGCTATGAACAGCAACATCAGTATGGCATTGATCGACTATAGTCCAGAGCGTGCAGAAATTGTTCGTCGTTTAAATAAGGCCGGTATACCGGTAATTGCCTGGTTGGTTTTGCCGCGTGAACAGGGCTATTACATGAACGCCAGTAATGCCCCTCAATCAGCTGTTTGTTTTGAGAATTTCGAAAAATGGACTAAAAAATATGACCTCAAGTGGGCGGCGGTAGGTATTGATGTGGAACCAAACATCAAAGAATTCGGGGAGATATTGAAAGCGGGCAAGGGGAAACTTATTTCTACTTTAGTAGGTCGTTCCTTAAGCCTTAAAAGATTAAAACGTGCCAGGGAGGCCCGCAAAGCTTATTCAAAGCTAATCCGGCACATTCAAAGTCGCGGTTACCCGGTTCAAACCTACCAGCTTAATTTTGTCGCGGATGAACGCAGGATTAATTCCACCTTACTTGACAGGGTTATTGATGTCGTAACTACAAAAGGCGATAAAGAAGCCCTGATGATTTATACCAGTTTTGACCATGAATCCGGTGCAGCTGCTGTCTGGAGTTATGGCGGTGATGCAGAGGCAATCATTTTGGGTATTACTGGCGGGGGAGCAGATACAGCATCTAAAAATGTTCCTTTGAATTGGAATGAGTTATCCAGAGACCTGATTGTTGCCAGTCATTTTACAAAGGATATCGGAATTTTCAGTCTCGAAGGTTGCGTGCAACAGGGATTTTTACCCAAGTTGAAAAATTTTGACTGGAATCAGTCCGTACTCATTACCGGAAAGACAATAGAAAAAGGTCAAAAATTCAGAAAAATGATCCAGACCATATTGTGGGTATTTACCAATGTGGGTTACATCATTCTGGTACTGATCCTGGTAATAACCTGGCTGGTCTGGCGCCTCTACAAACGCCGGCACGAAGAAAGAACACGAAGAATTCCTATAAGACCATTAAGAGCACAAAAAAATAACCACGAATGCCCGAATTAAAGACGAAAAAAAAGATAACGAATTTCTCGAATGACTGCCTGCGGCAGTTTGGAATTTAACCACTAAGAACACGAAGAACACGAAGAGCACGAAGAAAAAATAACCACGAATGCACGAATTAAAGACTAATAAAGATTAAAATAATGACTGCCTACGGCAGTCTGGCTGTTCTCTGCGGCTCTGCGAGAAACCGCCGGAGATCACTGCTGCAGGCAGTATCTGCGTTTATCAGCGACATCTGCGAGAGAATTTTTTATTCTGTGGGAATAATGAAATTGCCTATACTTGCAATATCATTTCCTCCTTTTATGGCTCAATGGAATCCATGGCACGGGTGCCGCAAGATCAGTGCGGGTTGTAAAAACTGTTATGTATACAGGATGGATTCGGCCTATGAAAAGGATGCTTCACTGGTTACTAAAAATACAGCGTTCAACCTGCCGCTGAAAAAGGACCGGAAAGGTTACTATAAACTGAAACCCGGTGAAATTATTTATACCTGCTTTTCTTCTGATTTTTTCCTGGATGAGGCCGATGAGTGGAGGATTGAAGCCTGGGAAATGATGAAAATCCGGAGCGACCTGCATTTCTTCATCATCACCAAACGGATCCACCGGTTTGAGGTGAATCTGCCTCCTGACTGGGGTGAAGGCTACCCGAATGTTACAGTATGTTCTACCTGTGAAACACAGGATAGGGTGGATTTCAGGTTGCCGATCCTTACCAGGATACCCGTTAAGCATAAGGCCATCATATGCGAACCGCTGCTGGAGCCTGTTGATATATCAGGGTGGCTTAGCCCGCAGATTGAACAGGTTGTAGTAGGAGGGGAGTCCGGACCGCAGGCGAGGGAATGCCATTTTGATTGGGTTTTGGGCATCCGTGAACAATGTGTCACTCACAACGTGCCGTTTTGGTTCAAGCAAACCGGGGCGAAATTTGTGAAGGACGGGAAATTGTATTCCATTAAAAGGCAGTTTCAGCACCAGCAGGCGAGGAAAGCGGGGGTGGATTGGTCACCCTAAATAACCATCCTGTACCCAATCCCATGCACCGTTAATATAATTTTCGGGTTGTTGGGGTCGGTTTCGATTTTCTGGCGGAGTTTGAGGATGAAGTTGTCAACGGTGCGGGTGGTGATGTCGTAATCAATACCCCACACAGCGCTCATGAGGTTATCACGATCCACCGTGGTACCGGCATTTTTATACAGGTAGTGCAGGATTTCAAATTCCTTGTATGACATTTTAGTTTCCTGCGTTCCGACGAAGGCGGCGTAATTTTTAAAATTCACCTTCAGGTTGCCAATGACAGTCAGTTCTTCGGAAGACCCGTTATTTTCATTTATGCTCCTCCTGAGTATCGCTTTGATCCTTGCCAGCAGTTCCCTCAGGCTGAAAGGCTTTGTGATGTAATCGTCGGCGCCAAGCTCAAGTCCCAGCACTTTATCAATTTCTTCACCTTTTGCCGTCAATAAAATGATGGGAGTGTTGATTCCTTTTTTTCTTACCGATTTGCAGATATCGAGACCCGACATGCCCGGCAGCATGATATCGAGCAGGATCAGGTCATACTTGTTTTCTGTGGCCTTCTGCAGTCCCAGGTTGCCTTCCATGGCCGTGTCAATTTCATACCCTTCAAATTCAAGGTTGTCCTTCAACCCGTTTACCATGTTGGGTTCGTCTTCGACTATCAGTATCTTTTTCATATCGGTATTTTACTTAAGCGGGAATAGTAACCGGAACGTGGAACCGGCGCCGGGTTCACTTTGAACGGTGATCTGCCCTTCATGCGCTTCCATGATATGCTTCACAATGGCAAGTCCCAATCCTGAGCCTTTTATCCGGTTTGCCAGGTTCTTTTCGGTAACCCGGTAAAATTTATCAAAGATATATTTCTGATGTTTCTGCAAAATGCCCACTCCCTTATCCTGGACTTCCACAAAAGCCTGTTGCCCGGTTTGACCGGTTCTGATTGTGATTTCTTTTGTTTCGGCACTGTACTTCATGGCATTGTCAACCAGGTTCACCAGGGCATCACACACAGCATCCCTGTCGGCATTCAGCAAAGGAACATCGGGATCTGTTTCAAGCATAAACCGGAATCCCTTGTTTTCAAGGGTGTACCGGAAGGTCGTAAACACGCTTTCGGCCGCGTCATTCAGATTAGTTTGAGCGAAGGTGTATTTCCTTTTCTTGTTTTCGATTTGCGAGAAATTGAGAATCCGGTTTACCATGGCCGATAACCGGGATGTCTCGTTCATTATGACTGAATAATACTCTTTGATTTTTTCCGGACTTTTAACCCTTCCCATTTCAAGTGTTTCGATGTACATGCTTATAAGGGCCAGCGGAGTTCGTATTTCGTGGGATACGTTGGCAACAAAATCATTTTTAAGCTGCGAAAGCTCAATCTGTTTGCGGATATTCCTGAAAATAATAAAGGCGCCTGCAAGGAGAATAATGTCCATGAGGCCTATCAGTATAAGGCTCCTCCTTGCCCTTTTACCTGCCAGGTCGGCAATCGTGACATTTTTAAGTTCAATTCCCATCTGGTAATTCTGAAGCAACCAGAAAGGCTTTTTCTCAATGTGGGCACCCGGTGTGTACTGTTTGTCGGAATTATAAAAAGCATCCGGCTCACCGGCCCTGTACGCCGCGATATGAAACTGGTTCCGTGCTATTTCCTGTATCTTGGGATCAAGCACTTCACTTATGAATTTCTCCGGGTCAAGAACCACAACGGCAATCAGCGGATCGTTTATATTTCCCAGCAGAAAAACAATAAGTTGATTACCTGCCGTATCATTCACCGGTTCAATCTTCCTGTAATTTCCCCTGTAGTAAGTCTCCAGCCTTTTTATATTACTGCCGATACCTGAAAGTTTCTCTGCATAATGGGTTGCGGCGCTGTCACATTCAGGAACCGCAAACTTAAAGCGGAAGGACTTATCATAAACAAGTAGACATTTTATTGCCGGTTTTTCGCTCACCATACGGAGGAGTTCATCAGATCCGGTGTCCTGCTTATTCAGCTGATTTTCCAACCGGCTTGCGAAGTTGCTGATTACATCGTCCGAGTATTGATTGATGGAAAACAGGATTGCATTCAGCTGGTTCCGGTAAATGTCCTGGATAACCTTTTCATTATTCTTGAGGTTTCCGATCTCATAAACCGATATAAAGAGAACAGGCACAAGTATTACGGCAATAATCAGCATGCCTATTTTCCTTACTGAATGCATTCCTGTTTAGTTTGAATAAATATAGGGATTTTAATTATTCATCTTTAGCGAGGGTACCTGCTTTTCTTCATGGATCTCCAGTATTCGATATATTTTGTCTGGGAAAGCAATCCGACAGGCCCTTCATAAATACCGCCTTCTCCGCCTGTGTCAACGACTCTCACCGCGATCACATTCTTCTGTCCCTTCTTCAGCACGCCTGCCGGTAAATAATAGCCCCTGAAGGCATCATATTCCGATCCGGAATAAGCCCTGTCGCCGTTTGCCGGGAAGTTACCGGTTGATCCTACCAGTACGCCGTTAATATAAACCTGGTCCATGTCATCAATTTTGCCCATAATCAGAACCATACGGTCTTCTGTGGCTGTTCCATTGTAAACAAATGTCTTCCGGTACCAGGCATAGCCGTCATAGTCGCGGTATCCCTGGTCTTCCCAGCGACCCGGAACCATAATATCACCCCATTTGCTGTCGTCATAGGCGATATCCCTGCGTTTCATATCGTCACCGGTTTTGAATTTCCAGGGAGTCTGCAAATTCACATCCAGATTTACGGAGGTTTTTCCGCCGTACAGTCCGATTTCGCCACCTACAATTCCTCCTGCCTGTTCGGTATCATATACCTTAACTGCTATCACATTGGTTCCGTCAAAGCTGATGAGTTCTTCGGGCACATAGTAAATTCTTTCGGCGTCATAAGCGGTGTGATAGTTAGGAGGAAATCCTCCTGTGGATCCTATTTTTTTACCATTGAAATATACTGCGTCCACATCATCAATATAGCCCATATAGAGGTAAAGCATGCGTCCTTTAAGTGTGGAGGGAATGGTAAATTTTTTCCTGTAAAAGGCATAGCCGTTATATCCGTTGAAACCCTGGTCTTCCCATGAGGACGGTACCTTAATGGTCTCCCAGTTGCTGTCGTTAAATTTCGGCGATATCCAGTCATCGTTAATTCCGATTGTAAATGCCCAGTTGCCCTTCAGATTGATCAGCATTGTCAGCCGGTTATCCATCGCCATCGCTTTTCCCGAGGCCAGTGCAAGCAGGAATATAGTTGTGTAAATAAGCGTTTTCATAATTGAACTTTTATTATTCTTTCATTCCTTCATTTCTTCATTCTTTCATTCCTTCATTTCTTCATTCTTTCATTTCACTCCGCCCGTTATCTCTCATAATAATCTCCGAAAATGAATTCCCAGAATGAATTTTCATAAGACGGGTGCTTGTCCTTGTATCTCCTGTAGTTTTCGGGCGACATGATACCCACAGGGCCCTGGTAAATACCGCCAACGCCCTGGCCGTCGTAAACCCTTACGGCAATATTATTGATCTCACCGGGTTTCAGCCATGAGCCGCTGATTTTGTATACCCTTCTTATATTCCATTCCCAACCGTCACCCCAGTGGCGGTGATTGGTGCGAATATCGTAAACCGAACCTACGTATCTTCCGTTCAGGTAAACATCATCCACGTCGTCGATTTTTCCGAGCGACAGGTAAAGTGTTGACCCTGTGAAATTGGCCGGCACCCTGAAATTCACCCGGTACCAGGCATACCCGTCGTAATTGTGCAGGGGTCCGGATTCCCATTCTGATGGCACCTGGATTCGTTTCCAGTCGTTATCATTAAAACCAGGCTCTTTCCATTCCTTGTTATCGCCTTCGTGAATTTTCCATTTTCCCGTAAGGTTGAGATTCATAAGTTCCACATCGGCGTCATAAAACAAACCTACGGGTCCGTCTACAATGCCTCCGTCCTGCTGGCTGTCATAAACCCTCACGGCAATAATGTTTTCAGCATCCACCTTAAGAAGTCCGTCAGGAATTACATATCTTCTTGTCCTGTCATAAGCCGTTTCAGGGTACGGTGGAAAATCACCACTGCGTGCCAGCAGTTTCCCGTTGAGGTATACGGCGTCTGCATCGTCGATTCTGCCCAGCATAAGGATCACCTGAACGTTTTTAGGAATGTCGGCCGGCCTGAATTCCTTACGGTACCAGGCATAGCCGTTATAGTCCTCATAACCCTGGTCTTCCCATTTATCCGGAACATTGATCCGGTCCCATTTTGAATCATCGTAAGCGGGGGATGCCCACTGCATATCATCGCCGATGCTGAACATCCAGGTTCCGGAAAGAGAAAGCAGTTTCCTGAGGTCTTCTGCCTTTGTGCCTGCAGCAGCAGTCAGCAGTATCAATACAAGGAGTAATTTTGATTTCATAGTTTGTTAATTGATTTATAATATAAAGAATACGGTGTTGGCATGTTTGCCTGAAAATTCTGAGCTTACAGGAGCAGATTGATCCTTGTTTGCAGTTGTTTCACCTGAAATATCAAGTGAAACCTTTTGGGCCGGAACCTTGCACTGCCATTCTGTTTCCTGTACCTGTGATTTATTTCCGGATTTAGGAAGAATGACGATGCCAAGAAAAAGGACGGTTAACATAAAAACGGTAAGCTTCATTGTCGTATTTTTTGTTGATTCAGACAGGTCAAAAGTAGGCTAGCCTGAAAAGATCACTGTCACAGCCACGTAAATAATTGTCATGAATTGTCACAGGATTGTAAAATGATTTATAATTTTAGATTCACCTGAAAAATAAAACCTTAACCCGCATGAAAACCACTGTTGTAACCCTTTTTGTTGCTTTCCTGGGCCTGTGCTCATTTTCGGAATCAGATACCGTGAAAACCCCTGAAGCGGCCGGCAGGCTTGTTATCAAGGATTTGATGTCGCGCCCTGACTTCATGATGTATAAAACGGATGAAGTGAGGGGTGTCCATTATGCCGAGGCCTGTGCCGGTTTTGGAGCCGCCCGGCTGGCCGCCTTGCTCGGCGACCACGAAACAGTAAAGAAACTGGAAGAGCGTTATTCACGGGTTATTGATGAGAACATTGAAAATACGGCCAATCATGTGGATGTGAATGTATTTGGCATTCTGCCGCTTGAATTGTATATGCTGGGCAGGGATGAGAAGTTTCTGAAACAGGGATTGAACCTGGCAGACGGACAGTGGAAGGATACACTTGAAGGCGGATTAACCTGGCAGACCCGGTTCTGGATTGATGATGTATGGATGATTGGTGCCCTGCAAATACAGGCATACAGGGCAACGGGACGCAAAGAGTACATAGAGCGGGCCGCTCTCGAGATTGATGCCTATTTAAAAAAGCTACAACAGCCGAATGGTTTGTTTTTTCATGGGGAAGCCTATCCCTTTTTCTGGGGCCGGGGAAACGGATGGGTTGCAGCCGGGCTGGCTGAATTACTGACCGAGCTTCCGAAAGCCAATTCCCATTACAAAAGTATACTGGAGGGTTACCGGAAAATGATGAAGACACTGCTTTTCCTGCAGGATGAGGACGGCATGTGGCACCAGCTTGTTGACCATCCCGAATCGTACAAGGAAACATCATGTACTGCCATGTTTGGTTATGCCATAACGGTAGGATATAAAAAGGGTCTGTTACCCGAGGAAGTATTTAAGACAGCCTCTGATAAGGCATGGGAAGGGTTGGTTACCTATATCAATGAAGACGGCAAGCTCAGGGATGTGTGCGTGGGAACCGGCCAGACCAATGACCTGAATTTTTACCTGACGCGGCCAAGGTCAACCGGGGATCTGCACGGCCAGGCGCCTGTGCTGTGGTTTGCATACAGTCTGCTGGCTGACTACGAATAATCAACAAATCGGGATACCATGTGTTATACGGTTTTGCATTATGAAACTGAAGCTGTTTTCAATTCCGGTAAATCCTGCCCGGGTCGATTTGGCCCTGCTTCTGATCCGCATGGTGGCCGGTCTTTCCTTTGCCTTCTACGGGTCGTTTAAAATCAAAGATCCGTTGCACTGGATGGGTCCAGATTCCGGTTATCCTGCGTTTTTCCAAATGCTTGCAGCCATTTCAGAATTTTGTGGCGGCATAGCCTGGATCATAGGATTTCTCACACCGCTTGCCTCTTTCGGGATTGCCTGTACAATGACTGTTGCCACATACACGCACATCTCGGGAGGCGATCCATTTGTGAGTTTCACAGGGGGAGGCGCCTATGATCACCCACTCTTATTTCTTGTCATAGCTGTTATGCTGTTGTTGAGCGGGCCCGGAAGATTTTCAACCGACCGGATCGTCTTTGGTGAAAGAAAACAGTCCGTTTAACAAAACTTGATTTCAAACCCATTATATTTGATGGTACTTTAACATCATACCCATATCTGATGGAAATAATCGAACTTCAAAATGTTACCAAAACCTTTGGTGCGGTAACTGCTGTAAGTGAACTTGATCTGAAAGTGCCGGGCGGCACCATTTACGGCTTCATCGGACCTAACGGTTCAGGCAAAACCACCACAATCAGGATGATCCTGAATATTTTTTATCCTGATTCGGGAAAAGTATTCATCAGGGGAATTGAACAGGGCGCATCGAGGCTAGACAGGGTGGGATACCTGCCTGAAGAGCGCGGGTTATACAAAAAGATGAAAGTGTATGATGTGCTTAAATTTCATGCAGATCTGAAAAAAACCGCCGACCCCAGGAAAGAGATCAACTATTGGCTGACTAAATTGAACCTTGCAGACAGGGCTGACAAAAAGGTTGAAACGTTAAGCAAAGGGATGACGCAGAAACTGCAGTTCATTGCCACAGTAATCGACAGGCCTGAAATCATCATCCTTGATGAGCCTTTCAGCGGACTGGATCCTGTTAACGCAGATATATTGAAAGAGTCACTTCTTGATCTTCAGAAAAGCGGTGCCACCATTATATTTAGCACACACGATATGAATATGGCCGAAAGGATGTGTGATTATATTTTTATGATTCACAAAGGCCATAAAGTGCTGGATGGTACGCTGGACAGTATCCAGGACAAGTATGGCAATGATACGGTGCGGTTGCAGACCGAAGGAGGTCTTGACGTGCTGAATGACATCAGGGGTATTGAAAAGATCAATGATTTCGGGCAGATGCAGGAGCTCAGGCTCTCAACGGGTACCGACACCCAACAGGTTTTGATGCAACTGGCATCAAAGACAAGAATTCTGAAGTTCGAGGTTACAAAACCCTCTTTGAACGATATTTTCATTCGTATTGCAGCACCCGATAAAAAAGCAGAAACCCATGCGTAAAATACTGATAATAGCCCTCAGGGAATATAAAGCCGCTGTTAAGACCAAAAGTTTCATTATAAGCCTGGTCATGCTTCCGGTGCTTATGGGTGGCAGCGTGGCCGTGTCGATCATTGCTGAAAAAAAGGTGGACACAACCGATAAGAAGTTTGCGGTGATTGATCATTCCGGACTTTTTGAGGAATCACTGAAACAAAGTGTAAAATTTCATAATGAAGTGGAGATTTACAAACCGGACACAAAAGAGAAAATCAAGCCTGCTTACCAGGTTGAATTTATTACTCCGGATAATACTGATCTTGTAAAGCAGAAGCTTGAACTATCAGACAGGGTAAGCAGCAAGGATCTTACCGGTTTTCTTGAAATCGGTTCTTCAGTACTTCATCCCGATGCGGACCCTCAAAATGCCTATGTTCGATTTTATTCGGAAACGAGTATACTGGATGAAACCCAGAACTGGTTTTCGAATCCTATAAACAATCATCTCCGGGAACTTCGGATTGCTGATTTACATTTGTCGCCTGACAGTACAAAGGAATTGTTTTACTGGACGAATATAGAAGGGCTGGGTTTGTTAAAAAAGGATGTGAATTCGGGACAAATAAAGGATGCGGAGAAGAGCAACCCGGTGACGTCGTTACTGATCCCGTATATCCTGGTGATGATGATGTTTATGATGGGGATGGTGGGATCAATGCCGTTACTTACTGCGGTGATGGAAGAAAAAATGGAGCGGATTGCCGAGGTGCTCCTGGGCACGGTAACTCCATTCCAGTTTATGGCCGGGAAAGTGTTAGGGAGTACCGGTGTGGCACTTACCACGGCTACTATTTATATTGTCGGAGGAGTATTTACGGGTAAACAATTGGGTGGTGGAAATATGATTCCTTATGATATTCTGCCCTGGTTTTTCATATTCCTGGTATTATTCCTGATCATGGCCGGCTCGATCATGGCTGCACTGGGTTCAGCCTGCAACGACAACAAGGATGCTCAGAACATGTCGTTTCCTGCCATGTTGCCCATGTTATTGCCTTTGTTTGTGATCATGCCGGTTTTAAGGAATCCCCTTGGAAGCCTTGCAACCGTTATGTCTCTTATACCGCCGTTCACACCCATGGTGATGATTGTACGGCAGGCAACACCGGTGACGCTTCCGGTATGGCAGCCCTATGCGGGGTTAGCAGGGGTTATATTGTTCACCCTTTTTGCAGTATGGGCCGGCTCCAGGATCTTCCGCACCGGAATCCTGATGCAGGGACAGAAGCCTACCTTTGCCAACCTGGTGAGGTATGTTTTTAAAAGCAGGTAGGTATTGTGAAACTCCGGTCTCCTTTTAAAGTGAAGTGGCTGAGGAGAGCCATTCTATATTCGGCCACTGCAGTGACCGTGCTGGTGGTGGTTTCAAATGGCATGGTCTACTTTAAAAGCAGGCATTATATCTGCAGCACTATTGATGAGTTGCCGGTTTGTTACACGGCGATAGTTCCGGGTGCGATGGTTTCATCTTCGGGAAAACCAATGAGGTTTCTGAAAGAAAGGCTTGATTTGGCGATTGCGTTGTATCGGAAGGGAAAAGTCAAGAGGCTGCTCTTAAGCGGCGATCATGGCCGGGTGCAGTATGATGAAGTCAATGGGATGAAGCAATACATTTTGGAACATGATGTGAATGTAAGCGATGTATTTTTGGATCATGCCGGGTTTGATACCTATAACACCATGGTAAGGGCTAAGAAGATATTCAATGTTGCCGATGCCATAGTGGTGACCCAGGATTTTCATTTGCCAAGGGCGATATATATAGCGCGGAGTTATGGTTTGAAGGTATACGGCATAAGGGCTGATAACCCGCATAAGGATTCGCGTTTATATGTTCAGATCCGTGAAGTGCTGGCCAATGTTAAAGCGTTTCTTGAAGTAACCATCCGTCGCAAGCCTCATTTTGGCGGGCCTCCCATTCCGATTACAGGGGACAGCAATCTGAGTTTTGATTAGGAGGGACCAGTAAAGGAGTTACCGGAACACCAGCCCGGCAAAAATATTTTTGTAGATTTGATCCATTAAAAACAGCTATAATAATAGGATTTTTTCTGTTAAAATGGTCTACTGGTAAATAGCTATTTATGGCAACAGATCTTACCTACCATGTGAATATCGGCAAGGACACGGAGGCCAAACTGGTCAGCGTTGGTATTGATTCGATGAAAAAACTGGTTGCATTGGGCAGTGAAAAGGCATTCCTGAAGATCCAGACGGTTGATCCCGGAGCATGCCTGAGCCTGCTGTACGGGCTTGAAGGCGCCATTCTGGGTGTAAAATACAATGAGATTCCGGCTGAACGCAAACAAGAATTGAAACAGTTTTACAGTCTGGCCCGAAAAAACGGTAATTGCTGAAAAATGAGTTACCAGGTAATCCGCAAGCCAATTGTACTAACAACAGCCGTTTTATTTCACCTGCTGCTAATTTTTCATTTATTCTTTTCTCCTGTCATTATTGTTCTTGCTTCCTGGAAAGGCATAATCAATGCAAGTTTTATTGCTTTTATACTGATCTCTGTCCTGTCAATCTTTTCTGGAAGGGCTTATTGTTCGTGGTTTTGCCCGGGCTGCGGTATCCAGGAAATGCTGGCCGTTTTCATCAAAAGGAAAGCCCGGAATTCAAAGGCCAATAATATCAAGTATGTAATTTTTTCGGTCTGGATCGGTTCAGTAATTACAGGATATATAATAAACGGTTTTCATTCGGTTGACCTTTCGTATGGGATGTCTGATATAACACTGAAGCGAAAGATCATTCTGACAATCGGCGCCGTAATGATCATTGTTCCCCTTACCGGTATCTTTGGCAGGTTTGCATCCTGTAAATATGTTTGCTGGCAGGCACCTTTTATGATCCTTGGGCACAAACTCGGCGACTTCATGAAGATTAGTAAACTCCGGCTCGTGACAACCGGAGCCGAATGTAAAAATTGCGGTAGCTGCAACCGGCATTGCCCCATGAATATTGATGTGATGCAACAGGCCCAAAACAATAACCTCTCCCACACCGAATGCATTCTTTGTGGAAATTGCATCGATCACTGTAATCATAAAGTGATCCGGTTCGATTTTAAAAAGAAACAAAACGAAATACCCAAAATATGAAACAGATCCGTCATATCTTAGCTGTTCTTTCTGCTGTATTAATCGTTCTGATCATCTTATATATGAATCATGACGATTTCTCATGGCAGGCGAATAAAAGCAATTATCTCGGACTCATGGCATGCGTGCTGAATATCTGGGCACTTGTTTTCCTGATAAAGGAAAAGAAGAGCTGAAATTTCGTGCTATTTATTATATTTGACCAGATTCTCCGGCTTTGAATTAAATCCTCCTCATATATGAATTCAAAAATCATCGGCTTGCTGGTTTCCCTTACCATTGCAGCCTTCAACATTTCAGCCGGTGAATACCATGTGTCAAAATCAGGTAATGATTCGAATGACGGATCAAAAAGCAGGCCTTTCCTCACTATAAACCGGGCTGTGTATTTAGCCATGCCGGGTGATACGGTAACCGTTCATACCGGTGTTTACAGGGAATGGGTAAAACCCATACGCGGTGGTGAAAGTGATGCGAAAAGAATTGTATTCCGGGCAGCTCCCGGTGAGAAGGCAGAAATCAAAGGATCAGAAGTAGTAAAGGGGTGGAAGAAGGTCGATAAGATACCGGGAGTATGGATGGTTACAATCCCGAATTCCTTTTTCGGTGATTATAATCCCTATAAAGATTCGATTTACGGCGACTGGTTCAATGATCATGGCCGTATTCATCATACCGGTGAAGTGTTCCTTAACGGGAAATCACTTTATGAAAAAGAATCGCAACAGAAAGTGTTTTTTCCTTCAGCCGATTCGTCAATCGCCGATCCTAAAGGCTCTACTTATACCTGGTATTGCGAAAGCAATGATCAGTCGACAACCATATGGGCAAACTTTCATGAATTCAATCCCAACAATGAACTCATCGAAGCCAGTGCCCGCAAGACCTGTTTTTACCCTGAAATTCAGGGATTGAACTTTATTACCATCAGCGGTTTTTATATAAGCCAGGCCGCCACGCAGTGGGGCGCACCTACGGCCGAACAGGTGGGAATGGTCGCCACACACTGGAATATGGGATGGATTATTGAAAACAATGTAATAAGCGATTCAAAATGCTCGGGAATCACACTGGGCAAAGAGCGTGGCACGGGCCACAATGTATGGTCGGCCGACCAGGGAAACATATATAACGACGGCAATATCCATTATATCGAGGTCCTTTTCAGGGTACTTCGGAATGGCTGGCGAAAGGGCAATATCGGAAGTCACATCGTAAGAAACAACACAATATTCAACTGTGAGCAGACCGGAATTTGCGGAAGCATGGGAGCGGCATTCAGCCTGATCGAGAACAATCACATTTACAATATATACACCAAAAGGCAATTCAGCGGTGCTGAAATCGGGGGAATAAAATTCCATGCCGCCGTTGATGCCATTATCCGGCATAACCGGATCCACAATGCAGGCAGGGGAATCTGGCTCGATTGGATGACTCAGGGTACAAGGGTATCATCCAACCTTTTTTACAATAATGATATGGAAGATATTTTCTTTGAAGTAGATCATGGCCCTTTCATTGTGGATAACAACCTATTTCTTTCCGAAGTGTCGGTCAGATCGCAGTCAGAAGGTGGCGCCTATATTCATAATCTCATCACCGGCAAGTTCCAGACATGGCCGGATCCCGGCCGGTTCACGCCTTATTTTCTTCCACATTCCACTGATATTGCAGGGTTAACTATTGTTTTGGGTGGTGATGACCGGTTATACAATAACCTCATCGTGGGAAGAGGCAACAAGCAAAATGAATACGGTCTGAAAACCTACGATAATGCCAAACTTCCGGTATGGATTGAGGACAATGCCTACCTTAATTGTGCCGTACCTTCACGAAAGGAATTGAACATGATTTATGAAGGAACATTCGATCCTTGCATACAACTGGATGATAAAGGAAATGAAGGCTACCTGACAATCTCTTTCAGCAGTGCTGTCAAAAATGCGTCACTGAATATAATTGATTCAGAAAAGCTCGGGCAGGCCAAGATTCCCCGTGCCGTTTTTGAAAACAGTGACGGAACTTCCTATAAGTCGAACCTGGATTATTTCGGAAACCCAAGACCAGCTGACCAGATAATTCCGGGTCCCTTTGCTGTCGTGAAAGAAGGAGAAAATATTATAAAGCTCTGGTAAATTCAGTAATCAATTCTTTAACCATATCAAATGAAAACCCTATTCAATTATTTCATCAGCACATGTTTAATAACATTACTTCTCGCCGGTTCCATGGATGCACAACAAACAGGTCTGCCTGAATACCGTGAATTCCAAAAAGCAGTACAGAAGGGAACAAGGACCCGTGATGGTATACCCGGCCCCCGTTACCGGCAGAATTCATCTGAATATAAAATCGTGGCAACCCTCGATACAGCTACCAGCATTATCCGTGGAACTGAAACCATTATGTATCACAATAATAGTCTGGATACCCTTAAGAACCTCACAATGAGAGTATACCAGGAACTATACAATAAGGAAAATGCAAGGCTTTCACCGATTCCTGCAGAGAACCTTACAGATGGCGTGATTATCGACAGCCTGAAGATCAACGGCAGGTTATATATTAAGGATAACAAAACGCTTGATGAAAGGCAGGTGGTTCGTCAGAACACCCTGTTATCCATAAGGTCAGTGAAGACTTTGAAGAGTGACAGCACGGCAAAAATAGAGCTGGCCTGGCAGTTTAAGGTGCCTGCCATACGGAGCGACGATATCGACAGGATGGGACGATACGGCAAAGCTTTTTTTGCCGGTTTGTGGTATCCGCAGATGTCTGTTTATGATGATCTTGAGGGGTGGGATGTTATTCCGCATCTTGGTATCCTTGAGTTTTACAATGATTTCAGCAATTATGACGTCACCATTACTGTTCCGGATGGCTATGTGGTATGGGCAACCGGCACATGCAGCAATCCGGCAGAAGTATTGAAGCCTGAAATTCTTGACAGGATTCAGAAAGCCGCTTCAGGCGATGATAATGTAAAAGTCATAACTAAGGCAGATTATAAAACTGGAGTGACAGCAGGTAACAAATGGCATTTCACAGCTACTCATGTACCCGATTTTGCTTTTGCCACGGCACCTGATTATGTATGGGAAAGCACTTCTTTTGTGGCCGACCATCAGACGGGAAGGCGCGTACAGATTGATCTTGTGAGACCGACCGATTCCCTGAGAAATTACAATGCCGTAAGTGTTACAAAAGATGCGCTGAAATGGTCATCTGATTCATTCCCCGGAGTTCCTTTTCCTTATGAACATGCCACAGTATTTATCAACTCACAGTTGAACAGTTCATCCATGGAATTCCCGATGATGGTGAACAACAGCGATTATTCCTTTCCTTATTTGTACAATGCTGTTATAGCTCACGAATTGTATCACAACTATATGCCGTTCTATATGGGCTTTAATGAAACGCGGTATATGTGGATGGACGAAGGATTTACCCAGTTCAATGAGGACAAATTCAAAGGGGATAAGATGTCGCTTCAGGCCATGAGCATCATGAATTATCCCGGTCAGGCAGGAAAAATTGATGATCACCCGCTGATGGATTTTTCGGTGGATTATAATATGCGCTATCTTGATTTTGCCAGTTACTTTAAACCCTGCAATAACCTTATATTGCTGGAGACGTTGCTGGGACCGGCTTTGTTCAAAAAAGCCACTCTTGAGTTCATGAAAAACTGGAACGGAAAGCATCCGACTCCTTATGATATGTTTTATTCATACAGCCATAGTTCAGGGCAGAACCTGAACTGGTTCTGGAAAGCCTGTTATTTCGAAAGGGGATATGCTGACCTGGCTATTAAGAGTGTGGATAAGAAAGCGATTGTAATTGAAAAGAAAGGAAATATCCCCGAGCCGGTTTACCTTGATATTACGTACGCCGATAAAACCACTGAAAAGATATTCAGGAACCTCGATATCTGGAAGGACGGACAGACACAGTGTGTGATCAAACTTAAAAGTGGCAGGGAAATAAAAAAGGTAAAGCTGGGAAATAACATTACGCCAGATGCTGTACCGGCGGATAATGAGTACAAGGTGAAGTAGGCATTTCTCGCTTCGATCGAAATGGGGTTTCTCGCTTCGCTCGAAATGGGGTTTCTCGCTGCTCGAAATGGGGTTTCTCGCTTCGCTCGAAATGACAGGGGTTACAGGATTGATAATGGGGGAATCAGGGGGCGGCAGAGCCGCCCCCTGATTCCCCGCTGCGTTTCGTCCGATGTTGTCATTTCGAGCGAAGCGAGAAACCTAAATAGGAATGAAACCCGCATCAGACATGCCCGCTGACCTAAATCATCCTTGTTCCGAAATAATTGGTACAGAATTTGGTATTAGTATAACAGAACAAGTGTTCTTAAACTTTTTAGCCATGAAAAAATACTTTTACACACCGGTTTTGGTACTGCTTCTCGCCTCATTGACGAGCCTCAAAGCACAGGACCAGCAGGAATATCTCGGATTACCCGGTGATAACCTGAATCTTTTCGCAGTAATGAGCCTTTTTCAGGAATCTGAAACCCTTGAAGGTTTTGAAAGAGAGCTGAATAATTCAGACAATCATATTAACAACCTCGACCTGAACGGAGACGGTTATGTAGACTATATCCGCGTTGCAGATAACGTTGACCGCAATGTTCACTTTATAGTGCTCCAGGTTTCAGTGAATCCCCGTGAAATGCAGGACGTTGCTGTATTCACTGTTATAAAACGTGCTGACGGCGATGTACAGGTCCAGCTCATAGGCGACGAAGCACTGTATGGCAAAGATTACATTGTTGAGCCTATCTACGATGAGACTCCGAACCCCGGCTACACCGGTCAAAGGGTTAACGGTAACCGTGTCACCGTTGTCCATACCACATCCTACGAGGTAGCTTACTGGCCGGTAGTGCGGTTCATGTTTGCACCCACTTACATTGTATGGCATTCACCCTGGCACTGGGATTACTACCCCAATTACTGGAGGCCCTGGAATCCCTTTTACTGGCATACTTATTACGGATTCCACTATAATTACTATTCCTGGTATTATGGCCACTACAGGCATTGGAATCACTACCGCTACGACGGATGGCACGACACCTATTACACCCATTATCATTCGCATTCACCCTATGTTTACAACAACATTCACCAGGGTTATTATAAAACGACCTATTCTAGACCTGAATCACGCAGGGAAGGTACAGATCTTTATTACAGAACCCGTGAAAGCAATAACAGGACCGGTGTAAGTTCATCGGGAGGCAGAAGGACATCGAGCGGCTCAGATGCACCGGTGTATGTAAAATCGAAATCGACTGATAATAACTATAACGGTAGAAGAACTTCAACCGGATCAGGATCACGTGAAAATCATTCGACATCAAGTGGTACCCGCACAACGGGAAATACAAGGACAAGAGAATCAGGCGGATCAACCGGTACTATGAAAAGCACGGAAACCACCAACGGAAGAAGAGGAACATCCGGTGGCTCAAGTTCAACCAGTACTTCAACCTCAACCGGTAATTCAAGACAATCCGGAACTACCACAAGGCAGTCAAGCCAATCGGGCAGCTCAAGGCAGTCGGGTAATACCACCACAACAACCGGAAGGCAGTCGGGCAGCAGTTCAAACCGTGAAATGACCCGCAGTAAAAACACCGAAAGCCGCAGTACATCTACTGAAAGATCATCAGGTTCTGACCGTCGTTCAGGTGGAACTTCGGTGAATACTCAGAAAAGCACTTCGGGATCATCCGGACAGGCATCCAGGAGTTCGGAAAGATCCGGTTCGCCTTCAGGCCGCAGAAGCAGCGGAAGTTCTTCTACGTCAAAATCTGATAATAATACAAAAAGTTCAGAGAAAAACGCAAGGAGCACCGGAAGAAGGTAATTTTTGCACAGTGATTTTGCCGGCTGTGTTTTTTAAGCGGCCCTGTTTACCAAAGCAGGGCCGCTTTTGTTTTATATAGTATCAATAGGGAAGTTTTTGGCAAGATATGGCTTCCCTAATTTTATTATATTTGTTAAGACCCATGAGCAAAAACATGAAACAAGTTTTTAAATACGCCGGTTACGTGGCGCTGGTGGTACTAATCGGCTTCCTCCTTTACCGGTTTTATTTTATCATTATCTGGATACTGGCTGCGGCAGTTATTTCTTTCTTCGGACAGCCGATTACGCACTTTCTTGACTCCCGGGTGCACATCGGGAAATTCAGAATTCCTCATGCTGTAAGTGCTTTCCTCTCGGTGTTGTTCATTATCCTCATATTTGCGGGCTTTATCGCCATTTTTGTACCGATGATTGTAAACCAGGCGCAAACCATTTCAGAGATTGATGTGGACAAGCTTACTGAGAATCTTCAGCAACCTACTCACTGGCTTGATGAGAAACTTCATGCATTTGGAGTAATTGACGATAAACAAACCCTTCAGAATTTTGTAATAAAACAGGCCAAATCGTATGTCGGTCTCGGTAGTGTGGGAACAGCACTTACAGGCTTTATAAGCGCAGCAGGGAACATATTTATAGGTATTTTTTCAATCTTTTTTATATCCTTTTTCTTTATCAAGGATGAAAACATGTTTGAAGACGATCTTTTGCTTTTCATCCCTGAAAAGCATCACAAAGCCACTCATATTGTGGTTGAAGATTCAAAAGGCCTCTTAAAAAGATATTTCATCGGTGTCCTTGCAGAAGTATTCAGTGTAATGATGTTAATTACCCTTGGACTGTGGATCTTAGGTATTAAAAACGCCCTGCTTGTCGGCTTTTTTGGAGGAGTCATGAATATTATCCCTTACCTGGGACCTGTTCTGGGATCCACTATGGGGCTTATCATCGGAATAACCGCTACTTTATCGGGCGGCAATTATAATGATCTTTTACCCGCGGTTATAAAAATGGTATCCGTCTTTGCTGTCGTGCAGGTGATCGACAACAATGTGCTGGTTCCGCTGATTTATGCCAAAAGCGTCAAATCGCACCCGCTCGAAATCTTCCTTGTGATTGTGATGGGCGGCAGCCTGGCTGGTTTTCTTGGCATGCTTTTGGCCGTGCCGGTTTATACCATTCTGCGTGTCATTGCCCGTGAATTTTTCCAGCAATTCAGGGTGGTTCAAAAGATGACTGAAACAATGGAACAGAAATAAATATTCTCACATAATGAAAAGCAATAACAGAAGAGCATTTCTCAAGACCACCGCTGCTGCAGCAGCCGCATTTGCCCTGAGCGGAACCGCAGCAATGGCTGCATTATCCGACGCCAAGCCCAAAAATAAGTTGCCAAGATGGAAGGGATTCAATCTTCTTGATTTTTTCAGTCCCGAAAGACCTAAAGGTATTAATCACAGTGCATCCACTGAACAAGATTTCAAATGGATGAGGGACTGGGGATTTGATTTTGTAAGAATACCGATGGCTTATCCGCGGTACCTGTCTTTTGATCCGTCAAAACCGATAACAAAAGAGGATTTCTACAAAATCGATTACAAAGTGGTTGAAGAGGTTGAAAAGCTTGTGGAAGCGGCCAATAAATACAGCCTTCACGTAAGCCTCAATTTGCACAGGGCTCCCGGTTATTGCATCAATGCAGGTTTTAATGAACCTTATAATTTATGGAAAGATACAGAAGCCCAGGAAGCTTTTAATTACCACTGGGGAATGTGGGCTGAACGATTTAAGAACGTGTCAAAGGAAAAAGTAAGCTTTGATCTGCTGAATGAGCCTGCTTACAGGGAGGATATGAATGACCAATTTTCAAAAAGCGGCCCTTTAAATGGTGAACAGTACAGGAAGGTTGCAAAAGGTGCGGTGGAGGCTATACGCAAAATTTCACCCGACCGGTTAATTGTTGCGGATGGCAACAGTGGCGGCCACCTTGTCACTCCTGAGCTCACCGACCTTAATGTGGGACAGAGCTGCAGGGGATATTTTCCGCATGTGGTGTCGCACTACCAGGCTCCCTGGGTTTGGAAGAATCCTTCCGATGCCCCTACACCGGTTTGGCCGGGTGTAATCGGGGGGCAGCATTACGGAAAGGAAGACGTGGTAAAACTTTATACTCCATGGATTGAACTCATCAAACAGGGTGTAGGTGTTCATTGCGGTGAATGCGGGTGCTGGAAGAAAACGCCGCACGATGTTTTCCTGGCATGGTTTGAGGATGTAATAAGCATCCTTACTGAAAACAACATAGGTTATGCCCTATGGAATTTCAGGGGTGATTTCGGAATTCTCGATTCCGGCAGGGACGATGCCCCGTATACCGATTGGTACGGGCATAAACTGGACGGGAAATTGCTGGCGCTGTTGAAGAAATATTAATTAATGTTATTTTGATACCTGCGTAGAGACGCGATTTATCGCATCTCTTTCGAACATGATTCCAAGACGCGAAAAATCGCGTCTCTACGTTCGATTACATCCGGCATGCGGTTACCCCTTTCCAATACCCTATTGATTCGGCTATTCCGGGAAGGGGATCTTTCATATCTTTTTCGAATTCGAGGCTGCACATGCCGTTGTATTTTATGCGGCGTAAAGAGGCGACGACCTTAGGAATGTCAATGATTCCCCTGCCCATTTCAACAGTCTTACCCTCTTTACTGGCTGCATCCACGTCTTTTATATGCATGTCGAATATGCGCCTGCTGTATTTCTCAATATCTGCAGATGGATCTTTTCCATCACGAACCGTATGGCCTATGTCAATGCAGATTCCCATCCCAGGATCCCTGTCTTTGATGTGATTCCAGATATCTGTGGCATTCGGGTACAGCGGGTTGTCGGGACCATGATTATGAATGGCAATGCGGATGCCGGTTTTACGCACTTTCTCTTCGACATAATCCAGCAGTTCATAATCGGGTGCGCCAACGATCATTTTTACACCGGCCATTGAAGCGTAATGAAACGCCTGGTCCACAAATTCCTTTGTTTTCATATAAATAACGCCGAGGGTGTACACCATAATTCCGGCATCCGAAAACCTATGAAGCACCTCATTTATTTTATCCTGGCTGCTATCGTAGGGAAGGTGAAAATCCTTCAGTGAAAGATTGGAAACCTTGATCCGTTTCATCATTTCAATAGCCTGTTCCACGGTGAATTCCTTAAATGTATATCCTGCAATTCCCAGCTTAAAGGCATCATCCACATTTGAGGATGATGATTCCGGCATGGTGAACCCTGAAGGAATTCCGGCGGTTATTACTCCCGTTCCGGCCAGTTTAACAAAATCACGCCTCGACTTCATATGGTATCTTTTAACGTAAAGATATAAAAAAGGCGTGTTGGTTTTATATTTGTGATGACTGCACATTTTTTATTAGTTTTATGCTGAAATAGTAAGCTATGACATTTTATATCCTTGATGTTTTCGGAAATAAGCGATACAGCGGCAACCAGCTTGCTGTTTTTATGGATTCCGGACGGCTGAATGAAACAGAGATGCAACAAATTGCCCGGGAAATCAATTTTTCGGAAACTACATTTATCACATCACCTGATAAAACAAACGGTGGCTATCCCGTGAGGATATTTACTCCGGGCAGTGAGGTTGCCTTTGCCGGCCATCCTACTCTTGGCACAGCTTATATTCTTCAGAAATATATTGAGAATGGTCAGTCCAATTCAGTAAGCCTTAATTTGAAAGCCGGACAGATACCGGTGACCACTACCGGTGACCTTCTGTGGATGAAACAAAACCAGCCCGAATTCGGAGATACAGTTGACGCCGATATGATGGCTTCCATGCTCAAACTGAAACCAGGAGATATTAACACCCGATTCCCGGTACAGGAAGTTTCAACCGGTTTGCATTTTCTTATAGTTCCGCTTACCTCACTGGATGCGGTTAAGCGATCCGGAATCAATCACGAAATCTACTGGAAATTTATAGAGAACAGCAGGGCCAAGGGTATTCTCGTGTTTTCAACAGAGGGCAGGGAAAAAGGCCATGGAATTTCTTCAAGAGTATATGTCGATTATTACGGTATTCCTGAAGACCCGGCCACGGGCAGTGCAACAGGGTGCCTGGCTGCTTACCTGGTTAATTACTCGGTGTTTGGATCAACGCAAATTGAAGTAACAGCCGGCCAGGGCTATGAAATGGGCAGACCTTCCGAATTGTATATCAGGGCTGAGAAGAAGCACGACGAATACGATATTTTCGTTGGAGGAAAAGTGTTTGAAGTGGCTTCCGGAATCTGGAATGCAAATAATAACCAACATACTTTATGAAAAATATCCTGATCATCGGATTGCTGATGCTGTGCGCATTCAGCTTTGGCCAGAAATTTGAAAACCTGGCTCCCACACCTCCTATGGGGTGGAACAGCTGGAACAAATTCGGCTGCAACGTGAATGAAAAAATGCTCCGTGAAGTAGCTGATGCCATGGTATCAAGCGGAATGAGAGATGCCGGTTATAAATACCTTGTTGTGGATGATTGCTGGCATGGCAAACGTGACACCCTTGGTTTTATCCAGGCAGACCCGGTGAATTTTCCTTCAGGTATAAAATCTGTTACCGATTATGTGCATTCAAAAGGCCTGAAATTCGGAATATATTCATGTGCCGGCAATACAACATGCGCCGGCAGGCCAGCCAGCAGAGGTCATGAGTACCAGGATGCCCTGCAGTATGCCAAATGGGGAGTGGATTATCTGAAATATGATTGGTGCGATACCCAGGGTTTGAATGCCGAGGGTGCATACGCAACCATGTGTGATGCCTTGCATAACGCCGGAAGACCTATAGTATTCAGCCTTTGCGAATGGGGAAACAATAAACCCTGGCTGTGGGGACCGAAAGTGGGCCACTTGTGGCGGACAACCGGCGATATTACAGCTAACTTCAATAATGACCTTCATCATGGTACCTGGACTGCCCTTTCAATTCTGCATATTATTGATCTGCAGGACGGACTTCGGAAATATGCAGGCCCCGATCATTGGAATGATCCTGATATGCTTGAAGTGGGTAACGGCATGAGGGTAAACGAGGACCGTGCCCATTTTTCGATATGGTGCATGCTGGCAGCCCCGCTGATGGCTGGTAATGATATTTTGAATATGAGCCGGGAAACCCTTGAAATACTCACTAATAAGGAGGCCATAGCTGTTGACCAGGATTCACTGGGAATACAGGGGTTCAGGTTTCAGAAAGCTGATAGTGTTGAAACATGGTTTAAGCCTCTTAAGAATGGCGACTGGGCAGTTTGCTTCCTGAACAGGGCACAGTCCCCGGCCAATATTGAATTCGACTGGAAAACGAAAGTGTATGACGAGCTCTCAGGCAGAGACCTGGATGCCGCTTCGGTTCAATATGAGCTTTATAATATATGGACAAAGGCTTCAGCCGGTACAACAAAAAAATCGCTTAAGGCCATATTGCCGGGCCATGATGTACTCATGCTGCGAATGATAAAGAAATAATTTCCACTTTATGAATAAAAACCTGTTCTTCCGGACAATCCTGGTATCCCTTGTAGTTGTTCTGTTTTCTTGCTCAAAGAAGAACAACATGAGTGCATATGTGAATTCACCCGACAGCCTGATAAAGGTTCAGTGCATGGTCAGTGATTCTGCCGGCCAGCTGGAATATACTGTCAGATACAGGGAAAAAGAACTGATCCTTCCATCGGCGGTGGAATTGCAGTTTAAATCAATGCCGCCACTGGGAAAAGACCTGCGGATACTTTCCGTTACAAATGATTCAGTGAACGAAACATGGGATCGGTTATGGGGCAGGAATAAGCATGTTATCAATCGTTATAACCAGGTAAAGATAGAATTGCAGGAGAACCGTAGTCCCAAACGGAGACTCAATCTGTTTTTCAGGGCCTATAATGACGGAGTGGCTATCCGGTATGAATTACCTCAGCAAAAGGGATTGGATACTATTGTTCTCAGTGATGAAAAGATTACCTATCGTTTTGCTGCTGATCATGAAGCATGGCCTGCATTCTGGAACAAATTCCATTTGTCGCAGGAGGTGGAATTCACCAAAGCGAAAATATCCGACATCAAAAAAGAGAACATTATTGGAACTCCTTTGCTTGTAAATGCAGGTGATGCATGGGTTGCATTCCTTGATGCGAATGTTACAAACTGGGCTTGTTCAGGCCTCTCGGCAGGTGATTACCCGAACAGCCTGGTTACAAGAACTTCATGGCTGTCTCAAGATACTACAATTGCAGTAAAGGCTACCGCTCAGAGGTTATCCCCGTGGAAGGTTGTCATGATCGCTGACAAGCCGGGACGTTTCCTGGAATCAGACATTATGCAGAACCTTAATGAGCCTTGTGCCCTTGATGATGTTTCATGGATTAAACCTGGGGTATCTGCATGGGACTGGTGGTGGAGCGGATCGTATGCCCCGGATGTAAAGTTCAAAGTCGGCCCGAATACCCAAACCATGAAATACTTTGTGGATTTTGCAGCAGAAATGGGCTGGCAGTACCAGATTGTCGACTGGCAGTGGTATGGAGCTCCTTTCAGGCCTGACGGATCATTCAACATGGAGGCCGATATTACCAAAATGATCCCTGAAATTGATATTCCTGAAATAGTCAGATACGCTGCCGGCAAGAACATAGGGATATTTGTATGGCTGTTATGGCCGAATGCCGACAAACAGATGGAAGAAGCTTTTGCGCTTTATGAAAAATGGGGAGTGAAAGGTGTTAAGATCGACTTTATGGACAGGAATGACCAGGAGATGGTAGATTTTTACCACAGGGTGGCAAAAACAGCCGCGAAACATCATCTCCTGGTGGATTTCCACGGGGCTTATGTGCCTGACGGGTTCAGCAGGACCTATCCCAACCTCATTACACGCGAAGGTGTACTGGGGAACGAATATAACAAATGGAGCAACCGGATCACTCCGCTTCATTGCCTTACCCTGCCGTTCACCAGGATGATCCCCGGGGAGATGGATTTCACACCCGGCGGATTCCTCAACGACATGCCTGAAAACTTTAAAATAGTCGGCGGCGACAGTCCCGCTCCCCATGTGATGGGAACCCGCTGTTTCCAGCTAGCGATGTTCGTTGTGTATGAGAGCGCTTTCACTGTATTCTGTGAATCACCCTATAATGTAAGAAACCAGGCAGGCAGTGATTTTCTTAAGGGTATTCCTTCATCATGGGACGAAACAAGGGTACTCGAAGGAATGCCCGGCGAATATATTGCTGTTGCACGCAGATCAGGCGATAAATGGTATATCGGGGGGATGACCCTTACAAACCGTACATTTGTGATTAATACTTCATTTCTTGAAGACAAAACATACAAGGCTCGGATATGGAATGATGCTCCCGATTCAGACCGGAATCCCCGGAAACTGGTTGAAAAATCGGAGACGTGTGGTAATAATTCGGAGTTAAAGGTGGAGGCTAAGGCAAACGGAGGTTTTACAGCGATAATTGAGCCGGCAGAAGCAATGTAATTTGCTTATTTTTCTCAACCATGATATACCGTTGCCTTTTAATCGTGGCAACCGGGATAACTATGTGGGGTAATGTGCAGGCACAATCTGGAGTTCCCGGAAGCTTTACTTTAAATGAATCATTAATAGAATCGATTGAATCGGTTAATGGCGAAGCAGCCGATTATGAATCCCTTCTCAACGAACTGGAGGAACTGCAGAAAAATCCGCTTGATCTGAACACTGCCACAAGAGGAGATTTTGAGAAGATACCATTTCTTACCGATTTCCAGATTTCAAGTCTAATCGACTACCGGAAAGAGAAAGGAAGGCTTTTGTCTGTTTATGAGCTTCAGGTGATTTACGGCTTTACGCCTGACATCATTGAAATGCTGCTCCCCTTTGTTACGGTTCCGGGTATTTCAAAACTGCAATCAGATACCGCTGTCTTCAGGAATGTAAGACATCAGGCAGTGATTAGGGTTCAGCGGATCCTTGAAAAACAGGATGGATTTATTAAAAAGGACGATAAACCGGGTAAAGCATACCCGGGCAGTCCATGGCTTTTAAACGCACATTATGAATTGTCAGCAGGTCAAAACCTTAAGGCAGCCTTCACTGTGGAAAAGGATCCAGGAGAGGATCTTTTCAGATCATCCAACAGGGCGGGATTCGATTTCAATTCCGGTTATGTGCTGCTAAGCGGCAGGGGAAAACTGAAAACCGCTGTAATTGGCGATTACAGGCTTGCTTTCGGGCAGGGTCTGACCCTGTTTTCAGGAAATGCGCCCGGAAAATCATCGCTGTCACTTAACACAGTGAAAAGGCAGGATGCAGTTAAACCTTTCAATTCAAATGATGAAAACAATTTTTTCAGGGGTGCGGCCGCTTCAGCGGGATTTGGTAAGTTCAGCGGCTCTGTTTTTATTTCGGTTAAAAACAGGGATGCGAACATAACTGACACCATTGACGGAAAGATCTATTTTTCATCACTCCGCGAAGACGGTTATCACCGCACTTCTTCCGAAATATCCGATGAGAAGTCGGTAAAAGAAACAGCCGCAGGAGCCAATATAGGATACCGGAATAATTTCATGAAAGCAGGTTCAACCCTTGTTTATTACAGAACTGATAAATACCTGGAACCCGGGAACGAACTGAAAGACATTTATGATTTTTCAGGAAATTCACTTGTCGACTGGGGTTTCGATTATCTTCTGAATTTACCCCGGTTCCAGTTTTTTGGTGAAACGTCAACCGGAAATTCGTCCTGGGCAACAATTGACGGCCTTCTTTTCAGTCTGAATAAATATGCTGCCGTATCAGTTCTCTACCGGAAATTCGGTAAAGGATTTTATGCCCGTTATTCCTCGGCTTTTTCTGAAGGGTCTGAAGATTCAAATGAAGAAGGCTTTTATACCGGACTTGTTTTGCATCCTTTACCGCATCTGAAGATATCCGGTTACGCCGACTTCTATCGCTTTCCCTGGCTGAAATACAAGCAAAGCGCACCGTGTAATGGAAATGATTATTTACTGCAGGCTGATTACCCGGCAGGTAAAAAAACAACAATGTATCTCCGGTTTAAATTTAAAAACGACCCTGTAGATATATTGCGCGATTCCTCCAATATACCTGAAGTATCTGAAATGCAGCATTCAGGCGTGCGTTATCATATATCCTATGCTGTGTCATCTGTGTTAACTATGCAGGACCGGGTTGAGTATTCGTTCAGCAATGTTAGTTCAGGCAATTCTACCGACGGGTATATGGTTTATCATGATATTGCTTACAGAATTCCGAAAGCTCATATCCAGCTAAATCTGAGAGCAGCATGGTTTAAAACCGCTGATTACGCAACCCGCATCTATGCTTATGAAAACGACCTCTCCTCGGGTTATTCATTTTCCCCATTGTATGGAAACGGCCTCAGAAGTTACATAATGGCTTCATGGAAAATCTCGCAGCAGGTTGCATTCACTTTTCGTTATTCAAATACACATTATTACGATCGTGAGAGTATAGGTACAGGATATGACGAGATCAAATCGGATTCAAAGAACGACATCAAATTCCGTTTGTCCGTTACCTTTTAGACAGGCAAAATACCGGTTTTGATCAGGACTAACTTCCCATTTGTCGATTTTGGCATTTCTTTAACAATCGTTTGAAGGATTTTTGTGTTTAACAGTTCTATTAAATAAGGCAAACACATTAATCTAAAGAAAATGAAAAAAGTTTTTATTCCGCTAATATCCGTGTTTCTAACATTAACAATAGCGGCTCAGCCTCCCAGGCCTGCAACCGCAACACCTGTTGCCATAAAACCCGGTGATGTCAGAGGCTTAATCCAGGATTCCACAACAAGGGGCGGTATTGAATACGCCACTGTAGGCTTATACAAATCATCCGATTCATCGCTTGTAAACGGGGTGGTTACAGATGCAAACGGGGCCTTTTCATTCAGGGGCATTCCGGCCGGCAATTATTATCTTGATGCCAGCTTCCTTGGATATACCCGTCGTAAGGTTCAGGTTAACCTCACGGCACAATCTCCTTCGGCTGACCTGGGAGTGGTTGTGCTTCACCCTGAACTTACACAGATAGGGGAAGTACAGGTCGTGGCCCAGAACCAGCGGCTCGAATACAAAGTCGATAAGAAAGTGGTTAACGTGGCACAGGATATTTCGAGTTCAGGAGGCAGTCTTGTAAACGTACTTGAGAACACTCCCTCAGTGGATGTGGATGTGGAAGGTAACGTTACATTGCGGGGAAGCGGCAATTTTCAGCTGCTCATCGACGGCAAGCCAAGTGTGGTGCAGGGTAGTGAAGGATTGCAGCAGATACCGGCAAGCGCTGTGCAGAGCCTGGAGATTATAACAAGCCCTTCGGCAAAATATGATCCTGATGGTGAGGCCGGTATTATCAACGTAATTATGAAAAAGCAGAAGATCACCGGTATCAATGGTGTGATCAACGCATCCATTGGTACACGCAATAAATACACGGGCGATTTTCTGCTGAATATGAAAAGAAATAAAACGAACTATTTTATCGGCGGTGAATTTTCTGATCAGCAATTTTTAAACAAAGGCGTAAGCGAGAGAAGAAGCATCAGTGATACAACAACGTATACTCTTACCAATTCCAAAGGCACTTTCGCCAGGAAATCGATGAGTGTAAAAGGCGGATTTGAATACTCGCTAAACGATAAATCGACGCTCTCATTGAACGGCACTGTGGGAACCCGCAATTTTAACCGTGATTTTACCTCCAACAACAGATGGTATACTCTTCCTGCATCCATTGACTCGTTTTATCTCGAAGATAATCATTCAGGCGACCAGGATAAATATTACAATCTTAATCTTGATTACCAGAAGCGCTTTAGCGAGCCCAATCATAAACTGGAAGCCTCTGTTTATTTTTCGGCGGCAAAGGAATCCGAAAAGGAAGAGGACAATATCCGGAAAACGAACGATGTGTTTGTGCCTGTGGATACACAAACCGGGAGGACACGTTCAAGGATTGAACATCCTGAAAGCGAACTGAGGATAGAGCTTGATTATACGAAACCTGTAGGAAAGGCCAAAATGGAAGCCGGGTTTCAATCGCGATTCGACCAGGACCAGGCCGATTACATATATGAAAACTATTTACCGCTTGGCTCTGAGTGGCTGCGCGATGATTCAATAAGCAACCGGCTTAAATACCTCGATGCGCTGCAGTCGGTTTACCTGACATGGTCAGCCCCGCTTGGCAAATTTGAATACCAGGTCGGTTTACGGTCAGAGTATGACAATCGCACACTGGATCAGAAAACAACGAATGAATCCTTCAAATACGAGAAGCTGCACTTTTTCCCGTCTTTTTTTCTGACAAGAAAGCTGGGCGAAAAAAACCAGGTTCAGTTTACCTATTCCCGCAGGATTCAGCGACCGGATGAACGGGATCTGAATCCGTTCAGGGAATTCAGGGGTGCAAACAACGTGTTTTACGGAAATCCGGCACTGCGGCCCGAATTCACGAATGCTTTTGAGTTGAATTACCAGTATAACATTGGTAAAGGATTTGTTTCGCTTGAAACCTATTACAGGTCGACTTATGACAAGATAACCGAATTGAACGGACTGGATACAATTTCAGGCAGGCAGGTTTATACATTTACCCGGACCAATGCGGATAAAGATCATTCACTTGGAATGGAGCTCATGGCCAATGTGGATTTGACCAAATGGTGGTCACTGAACCTTACCGGAAATCTCTTCCGGTACCAGCTAAACGGCCAGGTGGAAGGCCGGGATGTGACTTCAACTTCTACAACCTGGAGAACCAATCTGAACACCATGTTCAAACTGAAATGGGATACGCGGTTACAATTTACGACCATTTATAACGGGCCTTCAAATACGTTGCAGGGAGAGCGCAAGGGATTTTTCATCGCAAATGCAGCGATCCGGAAGGAGTTATTTAAGAAACAGATGACCGTGTCGCTGAATGCCCGCGATATATTTTCAACCGGTAAATTCTCTTTTACCTCACAGGGCAGCACGTTCTATACAAAAAATACGTTCCGCAGGGAATCCCCTGTTATTATGCTGAATCTTTCATGGCGCCTGAATAATTACAAACAGTCAGGTAACCGCCGCGATAACGGTGGCCAGGAAGGCGGCGGCGGAATGGATGAGATGATGTAATTAGGCTAGGCCCGTCATTGCGAGGAAGCTTGAATAGGAAATGATTATAGCAGAGAGTTATTGCGACGAAGCAATCTTTCAGCACAGGCAGGACTTTACCAGGACAACAAACAATTTCACATCAGTGTGTCTTTGAAGCGTCCTTCCTGTTCGGGCAGATTGCTTCGTCGCATTACATTCAGCCATAATCAATGAAAATTCAGGCTCCTCGCAATGACGTGTTTGTCTTTGTCTCCCTACTCCCTACTCCCTACTTCTTTCTTGCTACTTTCCAAAATTTTGTTATTTTTGCATTTCTCTTGCCGCAGGGCATTCATTTAGATTATAATAGCTAATATTTTAACACATGAAGACATATTCAACTGGTCAGATTAAAAACCTGGTAATTGTCGGTAATTCAGGCTGTGGTAAAACCACTCTCTCGGAAGCCATGCTTTTTGAAGGCGGTGTTGTTGAGAGACGCGGCGATGTGGAGAGCAAGAATACCGTTTCCGATTTTAAAGAAATAGAACAAAACAATACGAGCTCTGTATTTTCCTCGTTATTGTACACAATATATAATGACAATAAGATCAATCTGATAGATGTACCCGGTCTCGATGACTTTGTAAATGGTATTGTTTCAGCCCTTCCGGTAACCGACAGTGCCCTTATGGTCATCAATGCCCAGAACGGTATTGAGGTAGGTGCCGAAATACATGGCCGTTACCTTGCCAATGCCAATAAATCGATCATTTTTGTTGTGAACCAGCTTGATCATGAAAAGGCAAACTGGGAAAAGTCAATTGAATCCATCAGGGAAAGATTCGGCGCCCATGCTGTTCTAATGCAGTATCCCGTAAACACAGGATCAGGATTTGATTCAATCGTTGATGTACTTGCCATGAAACTGTATAAATACCCGAAAGATGGTGGCAAGCCTCAGATTCTTGATATTCCGGCAGATCAGAAGGACCAGGCCGATGAACTCCGTGCTGCCCTTGTTGAAAGAGCTGCCGAGAGTGATGAAGCACTTATGGAACAGTTTTTTGCAAATGATACGCTTAGTGATGAGGAACTGCAGAAAGGAATAAAAACCGGTGTTTTGCAGCGCGGATTATTTCCCATTTTCTGTACTTCAGCCAAGCGTAATATCGGGGTAGGCCGTCTCCTGGATTTTATCTCACAGGTAGCTCCCAGTCCCAATGAAGTTCCTGCCCCTGTTGCCGGCACAAAAGAAGTAAAATGCGATCCTGCAGGTCCCGCTACCCTGTTCATTTACAAATCAGCTGTTGAAACTCACATTGGTGAAATCAACTATTTCAAGGTAATGTCAGGTGAAATAAAGGAAGGCATTGACCTCACCAACAACACCACTCAGAACAAGGAAAGAATTGCCCAGATATTTGTAGTTGCCGGTAAAAACAGGACAAAAGTTCCGAATATGCTGGCTGGTGATTTGGGTGCTACTGTGAAACTCAAAGCCACTAAGACAAATCAGACTCTGTCAACGGATACTTCAATTAAGTTCAAGGCTATCGAATTCCCCGAGCCGAAATACCGCACTGCCATCAGGACACTGAGCGAAGGTGATGAGGAAAAGATGGGTGAAGCATTGCAGCGTATGAATTTTGAGGATCCCACCATCCAGATTGAATACTCAAAAGAACTGAAACAGATCATCCTTTCAGGACAGGGTGAATATCACCTCAATATACTGAAATGGCATCTTGATAATATTTTCAAAATCGGTACTGAGTTTGTTGCACCAAAGATTCCTTACCGTGAAACCATAACCAAGTTCGCCCAGGCCGACTACCGCCATAAGAAGCAGTCGGGTGGAGCAGGACAGTTTGGTGAAGTTCACATGGTTATTGAGCCGCATAAGGAAGGCACCCCGGATACTGAAATGTTCAAGATTGACGGTAAAGACCAGAAGATATCCATTCGTGACAAGGAGGAAATTCCTCTGGCATGGGGTGGCAAGCTTGTATATTACAACTGCATAGTGGGTGGTTCGATTGACGCCCGTTTTATGCCTGCCATTCTGAAAGGTCTGATGGAAAAAATGGAAACAGGGCCTCTTACCGGTTCCTATGCACGGGATATCAGGGTATATGTTTACGACGGAAAGATGCACCCCGTTGATTCAAACGAAATTTCCTTTAAGCTTGCCGGAAGGAATGCATTCAGCCAGGCCTTTAAAAAAGCTTCCCCGAAGATCCTTGAGCCGGTGTATCTTGTAGATGTACTTGTTCCGGGTGACCGAATGGGTGATGTGATGAGTGACCTTCAGGGTCGCCGTGCCATTGTTCAGGGTATGTCATCTGAAATGGGATTCCAGAAGATCACAGCAAAGGTTCCCCTGGCTGAAATGAACAAGTACTCCACAGCACTGAGTTCAATCACCGGCGGCCGTGCCATGTATTCGATGAAATTCCTCGAGTATGAGCCCGTTCCCGGCAACGTCCAGGAAGAACTGCTGAAAGCTTACGAGGCAGAGGAGAAGGAAGAATAACTTGGAAGGCCAGCTCCGTTAGGAGCGGCATTATGGTAGACGAGTTATTGTTTTATTGGCAAAAGCTCCGCTAGGAGCGATATTATGGTTGTTCGGGTTATTTCAGAACCTCTGGCATAAACCATAATGCCGCTCCTGACGGAGCTTTTAAGGTTTTGAGCAAGCTATTTTCTACCATAATGTCGCACCTATCGGAGCTCGCAGTTCGGCTGAGGCTCTGCCTCAGTCGAATATATCTTTGCAGGCTCAGCCTGCTACCAATAAAAAACCAGGCAGAGCCTGGTGAGATACGTTCGACTAATGCAGAGCCTTAGCCGAACTTGATATTACTAGTCACTAATCACTATTCACTAATCACTCTTTTCATCCGCATTTCGACGATCCGCAGGAGGTGCATTTCAGGCAGCCTTCCTGGTAGATCAGGTTTTCTGATCCGCATTCGGTGCAGGTTTTGCCCTTCTTTGCCCTGGTATCGTTGGGAATGTATTTCTTAAGCGCTCTTTCCACGCCGTTTTTCCATGTATTGATCGTATCGCTGTCGAGCTGAAGCGATGCAACAAGGTTCACCACATCCGGTATGGGCATTCCATGGCGTAATACGCTTGAAAACAGTTTGGCATAATTCCAGTATTCCTTATTGAACATGTGCGACAATCCGCCCATGGTATTCAGGTAACCGTATTTGTCGGTGTACTGGAAGTCATACCTTGAATGGCCATGTTCGTCGCGGTTCTTAATGATCTGACCTTTTGTTATTGATTTCGGAATGGGAAACATTTCATCATCCACCATACCGGTAAAGATTTCGTAAGGCTTGTTATCCTTGAGTCCTATAAAGGCAATCCATTTCTCCTCATTGTTGTTGAAACGGATGATATCGGCATCCAGGACCTTTGGACGTTTGTATTTAATAGCGTCGTTTTCGTTGCTATTATCTTTATCCTTGTCATTATTGGTGATCAGCACACCTGAACGCGATCCGTCGCGATAAACGGTTACACCCTTGCACCCACTCTGCCAGGCTGTGACATAAAGTTTGCCGACGAGTTCTTCAGAAACATGATTCGGAAGGTTTATAGTTACGCTGATGGAATGATCAACCCATTTCTGTACTTCACCCTGCATGCGAACCTTATTCATCCAGTCGACATCATTGGATGTGGCTTTGTAATAAGGGGATTGGGCCACTACTTCCTGCAGTTTTTCGTCATTCATCTGCATTACTTCGGCTACATCATAGCCGTTCACTTCGAGCCAGGTAATGAACTTATGATGGAAGACATTATATTCTTCCCATTTGTCGCCCACTTCATCTGTAAACGAAATCTTGATATTGGCATCGTTGGGGTTAACCTTACGACGACGTTTGTATACCGGCAGGAAAACGGGCTCAATACCTGAAGTGGTCTGAGTCATGAGACTTGTGGTTCCGGTGGGTGCAATGGTAAGCAGCGCAATATTTCTTCTGCCGTATTTTACCATATCGCGGTACATCTGTTCATCCTCGGCCTTCAGCCTGTTGATAAAAGGATTGTCCTTTTCAAGGTGAGCATCATATATAGTAAAGGCACCGCGTTCCTTGGCCACTTCAACCGATGAACGATAGGCTTCGAGGGCAAGCGTTTTCTGTACTTCAACCGAGAAATCGATAGCATCATCACTGCCGTAACGAAGTCCCAGGGCAGCAAGCATATCGCCCTCGGCTGTAATGCCTATTCCGGTACGACGGCCTTCTTCAGCCTTAACCCGGATATTTTCCCACAGTTTTTTCTCTACTCTCTTTAATTCGGCATCCTCGGGGTCGCGGTTAACTTTATCAAGGATGGCATCTATTTTTTCGAGTTCCAGGTCGATGATATCATCCATCATACGCTGGGCATAATGAACATGCTTTCTGAACAGGTCAAAATCAAACTTTGCGTTGGGAGTGAACGGATCATTCACATAGCTGTAAAGGTTGATTGCCAGCAGTCGGCATGAATCATAAGGGCACAGGGGAATTTCGCCGCACGGATTGGTTGATACGGTGCGGTAACCCATATCGGCATAGCAATCGGGAACCGATTCACGGATAATGGTATCCCAGAACAGGATCCCGGGTTCAGCCGATTTCCATGCATTGTGAACAATCTTATTCCACAGTTTACGGGCTTCAATATCTTTACTGAATACCGGGTTGGTTGAATCAACCGGATATTGCTGAGTATAGGTGGTGTCATTAACCACCGCTTTCATGAATTCATCGTTAATCCTTACGGATATGTTGGCGCCGGTAACCTTCCCTTTTTCAAGTTTGGCATCAATGAATTTTTCCGAATCAGGATGCTTGATTGAAATGCTGAGCATGAGGGCACCACGGCGGCCGTCCTGGGCAACTTCGCGCGTAGAATTTGAATACCTTTCCATAAAAGGTACCACGCCTGTTGATGTAAGGGCGCTGTTCAAAACCGGTGTACCTTTGGGCCTGATGTGTGAAAGATCGTGACCCACACCTCCGCGGCGTTTCATCAGTTGTACCTGTTCCTGGTCGATCTTCATGATACCGCCGTAGGAATCCGATACGCCCGGGTTACCTATAACAAAGCAATTCGAAAGCGAGGCAATCTGGAAATTATTGCCGATGCCTGTCATTGGGCTTCCCTGGGGAACTATATACTTAAAATCCTTAAGGAGAGAATGGATAACAATCAATGGAGTGGGATTGGGGTATTTTTGTTCAATCCTGTAAATTTCGTTGGCGATCCTCCAATGCATCTGTTCCGGATTCTTTTCATAAATCTTACCAAATGAATCCTTAAGCGCATACTTATTCACCCAGACAGTGGCTGCCAGCTCGTCACCGTTGAAATATTCAAGCGTGCTCTGGTAAGCCTCTTCGTATGAATAAGTAACGTTTTTTTCCTTTTCAATCATAACTTTTTTCACGGGTTCAGTGCTTGCGGTCATGTTAATTGTCAAATTCTTAATTTTTGAGTCGTCAGCCTGCATGGGTTTCAATTTAAATCGTTGGAAACTTGTCCGGTACAAATCTTAGAAGAATTCTTCAGACAGTACTGCAAGTTAATAACAGTAACCCTGCCCGACAAAAAGTGTTCTATCGTATTTATTAACATTCCCGTGGAGTTATTAACCCCGTCAGATAAGGGATTGAGAAACTGGCTTTTGCTTTTCAAGCGGGATCAAACCCCTTAAAATTTATAAAAACTGAACGTAGTTTTTATTCGATTCCCTAAAAAAAGATATTAACGTTTTTAATGTCTGATAACATGTTTAAATTTTAATCAAAGCCTTATCAAACGGTTTGTTCAGATAAGAACTCCCTGTTAATTGCCGTAAATAGTTTTTGATTTGTCCTTATATTTTTTATAAGCAAAAATAGTGCCGTATGAGGAGGTTGTCTAATTTTATCTTTCTAATAATCACACCCTATGAAAACCTTGTTTTGTTTACTTTCATTGCTTACAGCGATTCCTGTCTTAGCACAGAACTCATTTTCTCCGATGCCTCTTGCCATAGATGGTTCCACAGGCAGATATTCCACAACCGGTGTTGTTCATATTGATTCAATGCCAGGTGATATGATGATGGAAGCAGCATTTAAGTGGCTCTCCGAAGTCAAATTTGTTAATTCACTGGGAAGCAAGGGTATTATAACGGATGAGGCTTTTATGAAAAAGATTTCTGTTAATCAGTATTTCATGAGTTCGCCTGTGACTTTCAATTCTAAAGTAAGGTTTGTGTTATACCTTGAATTCAAAGACGGAAGGTTCAGATACAGGTTTACGGAATTTTCTTATATAGGTGCAAGAAAAAGGGAATTTGAAGAAGTGGAGACGGATGATGATAAATTACTCGTAGGTAAATTTCTTTTGGAGAGCAATAGTTACATCAAAGAGTTCACGTCTCAATTCGTAAGTTTTCTGGAGAATTATAAACCTGATGACAGTTGGTAACAGTACCCGGAGCCGGTATTTTATCGGGGCTTCACCCCGAACCCTGAGTTACTTTTTTTCTGCAGCAAAAAAAAGTAACCAAAAAATGCCGCCGCTGCTGAAAAAATCGCTAAAAATTAATTCACTGCGCTAAAAGAAAAGAACTCTCCCGATCAAGAATTCTGTGAATTTCAATGTCCTGAAATTCTACAGATTCTAAATCGGGATCAGACATCTTTTCTTTTTTAACGCTTCGTGAATTAATTTTTTTAACGCGTTTTTTCAGAGGCGGACTGAGCGGTCCCTAGTCGTAATTACTAAGTTCAATGAAGTGTATAGTCAATAACACCATCTCACTGCTTTGTCTTAAACCACAACGATAATCGAAGCGCCGCGGGCGGGCAGGGACAAAACGCGGAGGAGACGAAGCGGTGAATGCCGCATGGCATAGAATTTCTTACAAACGAGCTTGCGACCGTTTGTTAGAAATTCTTGCCATGCGGCAGAGAGCGGTGGGAGTCGTTTTGTCTGGTCTTTTCTTTGTTTCTTTCTTTGTGACAGGACAAAGAAAGAAATGGGGTTCGGGGTGAAACCCCGGACAATGTTTCTGGCAGGAAATCAAACGAATTTGTGCAATCAAAAACATTTCTATATCTTCGCAAACTCTTCAAAGTTGTTTGAAAAGTTTGCCCGGATGGCGGAATAGGTAGACGCGCTGGTCTCAAAAACCAGTGGGAGTTTTCCCTTGCCGGTTCGATTCCGGCTCCGGGTACTTTTACTCTACGGTTCTGTCCAACGGCATTCCCAAACTATTATATAAACTTTTTCTTCCCGCTTTATCCTTATCCAGTACTTTTCGTCCATACTCCGCTACTTTGGCGGCTACTGCCCTCGGAACTACTATGACACCATCTCCGTCGGCCACCACTACATCTCCCGGGCATACCAACACACCTCCGATGACTACCGGGAGATTGACCGATTCCAGTTCATTCCTTCCCGGTCTTATGCCACGTCCCCGATCCCTTAAATACAGCGGAACCTTTTCAAGCATAATTTCATCGAGGTCCCTGGCATTGGCATCAGTAACTACACCTACTGCCCCTGCTTTAACCCATGCCAGGATATTATTCGAACCTATGGAACCGATATCCTTATCTTCCACGTCGTCGATAACCACAACCGTACCTTTTTCTATGAGCGGAGCAAAGGCTTCAGAAGAATAAGTACTGTAAAAGTTACCTTCCCAGGCTGAAAAATCCTCTCCTGCAGCAGGCCTGTCGGGTTTCTGGGTAGGTACATACCGTGCGGTTACGGCAATACCCCGGATAACATGAGTCATCCCCTGCACATCTACCCACAACGGGTGAATGGCGGGAATAACAAGCCCTGTATTGGGAAGTCCTGCCATATCCATTCCATCCGATACATCGGCGACCCGCAGTCCTTCATATAATTTCAGTAAAGCTTCATTTTCTGCGGAGGTATATGTCTTAACCTCCATAAACTCATGTCCTTTTTTATAGTCATCCTGTGAGTGAACCGTGGTTATGGCGGCACCAAATAAGGACAAAACGGCAATAAATAATCGGGTTTTCATTTTAGAAAGGGATTGATAATACATCCCTAATTTAAATAATAAGTTTGAATTACCGATTAACTTGCGCCGGGGAATAGGCCGCTTTGAAATAACCGCTAAACCGTGTAAACTATCAATTCTTGATGATCTTTGATGACTGAATGTCCTTCCCTGATATTACCTGTAAAAAGTATATTCCCGGAGTTAAATGGCTGACATCAATTGTTTTATAATATTCAAGTTCCGTGCTGAATAATTCTTCATTATAAACGATATTTCCATAAACATTGGCTATTCTTATAAACGCTGACGAGAGGATGATATCGGGAATCGCACTTGCAGTAATTTTAACATTAATTTGCGTTGTAGCAGGATTAGGTCCTACTTCCACTGTATAATCCATGCTGCTTTTTACTACATCCGTGCGGGGCCCGGCATTAAAATTAGCAGCTACCTCGTTTTCATTCAAAGCCCTGTCATAAATGGCAAGCAAATACATAATGCCATGCCATGAAAGGCTTCCGTCTATACTATTGGCAAGTCTTACTTTGAAATCGCTGTTCCATGTATCCAGTGTGCCAGGTCTGTAGCTTTCGCCAGTTTTCTTGCCGTCAATAAATAATGCTTCATTGCCATCTGCTTTCCTTACATAGCAGATATGATGCATGCTCATATGTGTGAGATGGCCCTGTTGCTGAACGAGTTCAGGGAAACCTGTGGGAGCAGTTGCCGATGTATTCATCCGAGTGTTATAGGACAATGTCCGTTTTTCAGCGTCGCTTAAGCATTTTTGTTCAAGAATGAATCCGGCATTATCCTCGTCCGCATTAATTGAAAATAATCGGGTAACGCCATCAGCGATCGGTTCAGCAGCCTTTATCCAGCAATCAACAGTTATTTCATTCGATTTCTGAACCCTGGTTAATATCTTGGATGCTGTTTGTGCGGATGTAAAAAGATTGCCATTTCCGACGGAGAATTCTTCCGTTGTCCAGGAAACAGGCGATGAACCTGTTTTACACAGGTTGACAGGTCCTGAAATACCCGATACATCATATATAATGTATTCGGGATTATAATTGAAATTATAATATGCAATAAGCCCTTCCTTTGTTCTTCTGACTTCAGAGGATGAAAAAGAGGCAGCTGTTATCTTGTTGCAAACAAGCGAACTTCCGTCGGTATTTATGGCTTTCAGAGTGTAATAATAGGTTTTACCCGGTTCTGCCTGTGTGTCGGTGAAAGTTGTATCATTTTCAGAAGCCCGGAATTCAGTCACGATATCCGGATTGTCAGTATTAATTCGGTAAATCACAAATCCATCTTCATTATCTGAATTATCATCCCATGAAAAGGATATACCTTTTTCCGAAATAGGATTCGAATGTAAATGAGATGGTGCAAGCGGCGGATGAAGAACAACAGTAGTATCTCCTGGATCGGTCGTATCTACAGGAGGATCTACCGGATCGGTTGTATCAACAGGAGGATCTACCGGATCAATCGGATTTTGTCCCAGTACATATAAAAAATTATTCTTAATGATCAGCTGCCCGGCACTGTTTGGATGAATAGCATCTCCTCTGTCATAAGCCGCATCAAGATAGTAGTCGTGATCAAGATCAAGTCCGGTGGTATTGGTTGTCATAACAATGTCGATACCTGTAACCGGCTGATCACCTTCACCACGGATTGCCTCATTCATTGCGAGCCAGTTATTGAAATTAACGTTCGGCGATCCCTTTGAAGGGGTGAGTGTCGCTGCAATTATGAGGCAACCCGGCTTTTTGCCGGCATTCAGACTGTTTACAAAGGTCTGGTAGACGGATATAAAATTAGTTGCCCCGGAATAAAGATTGTTAATCCCGACTTCAAGAAGAATGTAATCGAAACTTTGTTTTTGGGATGATGAAAGGGCATTCCATGCATTATACTGTTGCTCAATACTTGCACCGGCAAAAGCAATGCTTGTGCATTCATAAGGTTCACCGTCAGCCACGAAGAGATTGTATACCGGAGCCAGTATGGAATTACCAACAAATAGTACTTTCGGCAAAACTTCAACTTTTGATGAATGAACCGGCATATCATTACAAAAGCCCAAACCGGATATTAACGCGAAAAGAAAAATAAATGAAATGTAACGCGACATGTAATAATAATTAACTGACAAATATAACGAGAGAAATGGGAAAAAGATTCGGTAACATTAAAGAATTCATTTCGTAAATACAATTTGTAATTTATTTTAAATGTATAATATAGACTCCTACGAGTCATGTCTGAAAAGCTTTAGTTGGGACTTAGCTGCCAAAGAACTCAACTACATTGAAGGAGATATTCTGAACATAGGATGGCACTGCAGCGATCGGATCTGCAGCATGGGAAAAGCAGGCAAGACGGCTCTTATTTATGAAGGATTCGGTGGCATCCGAAAAGAGTTTACTTTCAATGACATCAGGCTTGAAAGCAATGCAATAGCATTATTTATGACTGATGCCGGAATTATACCGGGAGACAGGATATGCCTTTTCATGGACCGGATACCTGAATTGTATTTTTCATTCCTTGGAATTCTGAAGATGGGTGCTGTAGTTCAACCTCTGTTTTCAGCTTTTGGTGAAGAATCATTGTTTGTGCGTCTTGAAAATGCCGGGACACGTGCTATCATTACACAAAAGAAATATCTTTCGAGAGTCCGCAAAATCAGAAATAAACTGCCTGATCTTGAATTTGTCATTGTAGTTGATGCTCCGAATCCGTCTGATCTTGTCAATGAAATTGCTTTTGATTTTTCCACCTCTCTTAAACCCGAAACCATTGAAGTTTATCCAAGCCATCCTGAACATCCTTCGGTATTGCATTACACATCAGGAACCACCGGGCAACCGAAAGGGGTCAGGCATGTTCATAAATCCATTTTGTCACAGTACCTGACAGCCAAATGGATACTTGATCTTAAGGACGATGATATCTACTGGTGCACTGCCGACCCGGGATGGGTTACCGGAACTTCATACGGCATTATCGGACCATGGAGCCTAGGAATAACACAGTGTGTTTTTGATTCGGGATTTTCTGCCAATGCATGGTATGATTTTATTGAAAGAAACAGGATCACAGTATGGTATACCGCTCCCACAGCGATTCGCTCCCTAATGAAAGCGGGGGATGATATTATTAAACAACACGACTTTTCTTCACTGCGGAACCTGGCCAGTGTGGGTGAACCCTTGAATTCTGAAGCTGTGATCTGGGGACAAAGGCATTTCGGGTTGCCATTTCTAGATACCTTCTGGCAGACTGAAACCGGATCGATTATGATTTCTAATTATCCGGGAATGAAAGTAAAACCAGGGTCAATGGGGAAACCATTTCCGGGAATTACAGCAACTGTATTGGATCCGGAATCATATGAACCATTTTATGAGCCCGGGAAGCCCGGACTTATTGCTTTTAAACCGGATTGGCCATCACTTATGCGCGCTTATTGGAACAATCCTGAAGTATATAACAGGAAATTTGTAAACGGATGGTATCTCACAGGTGATAAGGCATCAATTGACTATGAAGGATACTTCTGGTTCATCGGTAGGGATGATGATGTGATAAACACAGGCGGACACCTTGTAAGTCCCTTTGAAGTTGAATCTGCCTTGCTGGAGCACCCTGCAGTAGCTGAATCTGCTGTTGTTTCAACACCTGATGATATCAACATGGAAGTTGTCAAAGCTTTTATAACCTTGAAGCCCGGGTGTGAATCCGATCAGAATCTTGAACTCGAAATAATGAACTTTATACGCAAAAAGCTTTCCTCCTTTGCGATGCCTCAGCATATTGAATTTGTCGCATCATTACCCAAAACAAGAAGCGGAAAAATAATGCGAAGAGTATTGCACGCCAAAGAATGGAATGAAGATACAGGAGATATATCCACACTTGAAGATGATTAAACCAATTCAAAAAACCACATGGAAAATTTTAATGAAAAAGAAACAAAAGATCTGATATTGCAATATGTTATCAACGAATACATTGATGATGACGATGCTAAGATCACTTATGATACTCCTTTGATTTCGGGGGGATTCGTCGATTCATTTTCAATGGTATCGTTGCTTGTATTCATTGAAAACAGGTTTAAAATTAAAATTCCATCCAACAAGGCCACTCCTGAGGCCTTTGATAGTGTGAACAACATTGTGGCGCTTGTTAAGCAGTATCATAAATAACCTTTTACATGCTTTTCAATTCAATTGAATTTCTTGTTTTCCTGCCTGTAGTTTTTGTCATCTACTGGTTCATCGTATACAGGCAACTTAAGGTACAGAATGCCTTTCTGCTCACTGCCAGTTATGTCTTTTATGCCTGGTGGGACTGGCGCTTCCTGTTCCTGCTTTTTGGCATAGCCATTCTTAATTATTTTGCAGGAATTGCTGTTGAACCCGGCCGGCCTGAGAAAAGCAGGAAATTCTGGCTGCTGGCTGCTCTAATAGCAAATATCGGGACTCTTTGCGTTTTCAAATATTATAATTTTTTCATTGACAGTTTTATTAACCTTGTATCTCTTACGGGATATCATCTGCCGAGATCATCCACAAGGATAATCCTACCGATAGGTATAAGTTTCTATACCTTTTTGTCAATCAGTTATATTATCGACATTTATAAAGAAAAGTTACAGGCAAACCGGAATGTTATTGATGTATTGCTGACGCTTGGTTTTTTCCCGATTGTTTTAGCCGGTCCTATCCAGCGGCCTGTTACCCTGCTGCCACAGATCGGCACTGAACGGCAGTTTGATCAATATAAAGCCGCTGACGGGCTAAGGCAAATTCTTTGGGGACTTTTTAAAAAGATTGTGCTTGCTGATACGTGTGCGGTTAATGCTGATTACATTTTCGCTAACCATGGCACATTGAACGGAAGCGTCCTGGCGTTGGGAGCTGTGTTTTTTGCCTTCCAGATTTATGGTGATTTTTCAGGATACTCGGATATTGCAATAGGAATAGGCCGGTTATTCGGATTTGACCTGATGAGAAATTTTGCCTTTCCGTATTTCTCAACCAATATAGCCATGTTCTGGCAAAGGTGGCACATATCCCTTACAACCTGGTTCAGGGATTATGTTTTTCTGCCCATATCTTTTGCTGTTTCGTCGGGACTCCACAGTGAAAAAGTGTTCTTCATGAAAGCTGACCTTTACATATACATAATCGCCAGCCTTATCACATGGTTCCTTACAGGTTTGTGGCATGGAGCCAATTTCACTTTCATTGTCTGGGGTATGATCCATGGGTTCATGCTGATCCTGTATCAGTGGCAAAAAGCCCCCAGGAAGAAAATGCTTAAAAAGGCCGGTATTAAAGCGGACAGCCTTGCCATTACTATTCCTGAATCAATTGTTACCCTGGCTGTAGTTGCTTTTGCCTGGATATTCTTCAAAGCGTCATCTGTAAATGAAGCCCTGAGTTACATTAACAATATGTTTACTCACGGGTTGTTTACCATTTCCATACTTGATTTGAGAGGACGTGGTATTACATCAACACTGATTGACGGTACCATTGCCATTATGGCTGTGATAATAATTGAATATATACAGCGGGACAAACAACACGGACTTGAAATCAGCAATTATCCTAAACCATTGAGATGGAGCCTATATTGGATAATCAGTTTCTTTTGCCTTATATATCTTGGCGATCAGCGAACCTTTATTTATTTTCAGTTCTAAAGTAAACCCGATGAGAAAATTTTTAATCCGGTTTTTGGTTTACCTCATCCCTCTTCCGCTATACATGGGCTTTATATACATAGTGGATCCGTATAACTTTGCCGATAAAAGCCATCTGATTTCGTATGACATAAAGTTACAGATTGCAGAAAAAATGGATCCCTTCTTATGGAAGATGCTGCAATACAAGCATGATACATCACACTGCATTATCCTGGGGGACTCGAGGGCGAATAAAATCCAAAGCGCCCATGTAACAGAAATTACAGGTAACAGGTATTATAATTTCAGTTATCCGGGCGGAACTCTTTCCGATATGATTGAAACGTTCTGGATAGCTGATAAAATAGTTGACTTAAAAGAAGTATACATAGGTGTTAGCTTTAATCTTTACAACGGTTTTGAAACCAACAATCATGTAAAGCAGGCTTCAGCTATTATGAAAAATTTCTTCACCTATTCTTTCAGTAAAATTACATTCATCAGCACCATTAAATGCATTGGCAAGCAGTTTTTTTCAAAGAAAATGACTGTAGGTTTACCCGATATGAATAAAGATGAATTTTGGAATTATGAATTGGAGGAAGTTGCCACAAGATACTATCAGAAATATAAGTACCCTGACAACTATCATGAACAGTTAATTCAGATCGCGGATTACTGCCATAAGAAAGACATCAGGCTTGTGTTTTTTATGCCCCCCAATCATATCGACTGGCAGAAAAGAGTTGCTGATTTCGGTCTCTTGAAGGAACAGCAACATTTTATAACTGATATCGGAAAATTGGGCCCGCTTTACAACATGGATACAACCAACGAATTCACAAAAAACAAGGTAAATTACCTTGATCCGGTTCACCCTGTAAATGATTCCATACTGCTGAAGGTCTTGTGGCATGTTAAATGAATGAAGAATGAAGAATGAAGAATGAAAAATGAAGAATGAAGAATGAAGAATGTAGAAAGAAAAGATTACCCGCAGTTGGTGGAGGCTTTGTTTTAGCCACTAGCTTATAGCCTTCTCATTCATTTTTTCATTATTTCATTATTCATTCTCAGCTCTCCTTCAAAAACCCATCCACCTTTTCAAAAAACTCTTTAATATCGATAGGTTTTGTAATATAATCGTTACAACCCAGTTTTTGGCATTTGACAAGGTCATCCTGCATTACAAAAGCAGTCTGGGCAATAATCGGAACTTTCCGATTGAATTGTCGGATCATTTTTGTTGCCTCGAAACCGTCCATTTCAGGCATCTTGATATCCATCAGGATTAAATCGATTTTATTTATGGTTCTGCATAGTTCAACTGCTTCCATGCCATTCCTGGCGAGCAATACCTGCGCCGAAGTATCATGAAGTACAGCTTCAAGAAACTTAAAATTGATTTCATCATCCTCTGCAACAAGAATCACCTTATCTTTCCACATGTAGGAAGGTATAACATATTCCTCTTCAGGGGCCAGCACATGATAGGATTCGGGAACTGCCTCAAAGGGAATCGTAAAAAAGAATGTAGATCCCTGACCGAGTTCTGATTCAACCCAGATTTTACCACCCATGAGCCGGATAAGATTTTTAGCAATGTTCAATCCAAGTCCTGACCCTTCTGATTTGCCATTAACTTCTTCTTCAGAGGACCTGCTGAACAATTTTTTTTGCAAATCGCGTGAAAGTCCGATACCGGTATCTTTCACATAAAATTCAATTCGTTGTTCGCTTATGGGTTTATAACCGATCTCAATACCTCCCTTTTCGGTGAATTTCACCGAATTGCTGATAAGGCTCCATATGAGTTGCTGAAGTCTGCCGGGATCAGTGTAAATGGTAATTCCCTTGATTTCCGGATAGGTAATCCGTATATCAAGATGCTCTTTATTTTGTGCTGCCTTATACTGGTTGAAAGAGGACAGGAGTTCTTTCATCAGCAATTCAAGGTTGCAGGGTGATTTTCGGATAGTGATTTTTCCGGTCTCCATCCTTGTAAGCTCAACCACATCATCAATCATTTTAAGGAGAAGGATTCCCTGGTTTTTAATGGTTCTCACATACTCAACTCTTTTGTCGTACGGGAGATTGCCAATGTTCAGCAACTCGCTGAAACCGATTATGGAATTCATAGGAGTCCGGATATCATGAGAGATATTGGTAAGAAGAGTATTTTTAAGTTTCTCTGATTCTTCGGCCTTATCTCTTGACCGGATGAGTTCCTTTTTTATTTTATCCTGTTTGGTAATATCCTTTATGGTGGCAATGAATGAATCGTTCCGGGTGCCAACGGGCAAAAAGGATAATGAGATCATTCTGAATTCACGGCCTTCTCCTTCTGCCCGTGCGATTTTCATTTCTGTTTCCGGAATCTTGAATCCCTGGGAGATGTCATTCAGGGTTTTCTCGAATGCTTGCCTGTCCTCGGGTAAAACAGAATTACGGATCTGATCGAGGGACATATGTGCTTCACCTTTATAACCCAGTATTTCCTTTGCCGCTTGCGACAACCATACTTTTTCACCATCGTAGGTTATTATACCTATTCCGCCGGTATCAAGCAGTTTAAGAGTAAACTTAAGATTGAAAAACGAGTTTTCGTCTATGGAGATCTTATCAATTACCTCCCGGAGCCGGTTAATTTCATTGTCCTTTTCAGCTAACCTTGCTTTTAGTTCTGTGATTTCCTTTTTTTTATTTCCCAATACCATGTTTATGGACAGGTTTAAAATGAAATCGATGCCATTTATTTATCCGTTATTTGAAATATTGCCATATATGCATTTTCACCCTCCGCACGTGCCTTTGTCAGCATGACTGACACGTGCCTTTCTTTTCCGTTTTTATCAATTATATGCGACTTTCTTCGAATGCCTGTTATCTTCTGTTCGCCTGGTCTGGTAAAGCTTCCAAGTATTTCATCCTTTTCGGTAAGGATTTCAGGAAAAAGAATGCTGACATCCTGGTTAACCACCTCATCACGTTTGGTACCCCATAACTTTTCAGCAGCTTTATTAAAGAATACAATCCGGTTATCATGAGCCGTAGTCACCACGGCATCGGCAATTTCTTCCAGGATTTTTTCATTCAGGTTCTTTGCTTTTTCAACCTCTTTATATTGAGCCATAAGTTCATTCCGGGTCTCACGTAACTTATTACCGAGTTCTTTTTCAGCTTCCCTGATCTGCTTTTCCTGTTTCTTTAGCGTGTCCAGAGCTGTATGTAATTCTGCTTCCAGATGCTTTTCATGAGTGATGTCCTGCCCGGTAAACAGGATATTCTCGGTTTCATGTGAAGCGTTATGAGTAACATTGAACGTCCCTTTCAACCAAAGGTCATCTCCCTTTGAAGATTTCGCTTTTATAATTCCTGTATGGGCATTTCCGTTAATGATGGTATCCCAATGCCGGTTAAAAGATTCTGTCTCAACCGGATTTATCAGGTCAAAAATAACCATCGACCGGGCTTCTTTCTGAGAAATCTTCACGAGGTCCGTGAAATTTTTATTGCAGTCCAGTATATTTCCGTTTATATCCAATGACAGGCTAATTCCGCTTGCTTTAACAGAATCGGCTATAACTTCATGTTTTTCGAGCTGTCTTCTTTCTTCCGTTGCATCAATGCCAAGATACATTACTCTTGAAACCGAGTTGTCATCATAAAGAATAGTGCTTAATGATGCCATGGACCATAATTCTTTACCGGTACGCGTAACATGCTTAAGATATCCTTTATATGGAATTCCGTTTGAAAGGCATTCACTCCATATCCGGGCAAATTCTTCACGGTAATCTTCATCGATCAGTTCTTTCAGGTCTTTTCCTTCAATCCTGAGATCGGAGCTGTATTCAAACTTTGAATAAAACAACTGGTTTCCTGAAAGCAACAATCCCTGGGGATCAAATTCAGCCTGGATAATATTTTTCTTCAATGTATCTTCAAGCATCACCAGGCGCTGGGTTTGCCTGACTGATTCTTCCTGGGTAGCCTGCAATTCTTCCATATTCTGCCTCATTTCTTCTTCATGCGAAGTGAGGATTTGGGTTTGAGCCTTTGATTCTTCGAGCAGCCTGGCGGTACGGATATTGGTTTTCACGGCGGAAAGAGTGGCTCCTACACTTTCAGCTGTTTTTTCAAGAAGACTGATGTGGTTGGGTTCAAACTTGGAAAAAGATGCAAATTCCATTACCCCGTAGATCTCATCCTCATAAATCATGGGAACCACAATGAGGCTTTCAGGATTAGCCTCTCCAAGTCCTGAAGTCACCGTGATATATTCCTGTGGAACATTTTTGAGGTAAATGGTTTTCTTTTCAAGCGCACATGTACCAATGAGCCCATCTCCCCATTTTATTTTCTGGTCGGCGAATTTGCGCCTGTCGTATGCAAAAAATGCGTTCAGATTGAAAAACCTGTTATAGGAATCACTGTCGTCAAGAACGTAGAATCCACCCTGAACGGCGTTCACATACTTGGTAAGATCCTTGATCACATGAAATGAGAGCTGTTCCGGCTCATGAATATAATTCCTGAGGATTTCACTGAAATGAGCAAGTCCGTCAGCGATCCAATTCCTTTCTTCTTCCGCCTTTCGGATTTTCTGGCTGTTATCTTCGTTGGTTTTAAGAGTTTCCCTCAGATCGACAAGCGTATCGCCAAGAGCATCGTTATCTTCGAGTTTACAGTCTACATTGAAATTGCCGTGTGTCAGTTGATGGTTGAATTCCATCACATGTTCGATCCGGGATTGCTCTTTATCAATAATTGTTTGTTTCTCTTCAAGTTTGATTACGAATCGTTTACTGATGAAAAAAACTGAAGCAGGGAAAAGAAGCGTAAATGCAATTATGATCCAGCTTGCGGGATTATTTCTGAAAAGCCATTGGATGCCTTTGAATGAGAAGTCGGCCTCCCTGCTGGCTGAAAGGGCTATAAACAGTGAGAATATGAACAGCAGAACTGCTGCAATAGTTGCAAAAACAGTATATTCAGTATATTTTTCCCTTTTATTTTGAGTATCCATAGTAGTGGAATTTGGATATATTATACTGTTAAATTTAAAAGTAGTTAATATTTTTAATAACAAAAAATCTAAAAACTAACATGGAAAGTACTTCATTCTTATCCCGGGAGGATTTTACAGGTGTAATAAGGAATTCACCGCTTATTGCCATTGATTTGATAGTTAAGAATAGCAGGGGCGAAGTGCTCCTGGGATTCAGGAACAATTCTCCTGCCAGGAATACATGGTTTGTGCCGGGAGGCAGAATCAGAAAGAATGAGACCATTGAAAAAGCTTTTCAACGGATTACAGGGGATGAATTGGGACAGGTTTTGCAATTAACCGATAGTCAATTCTATGGAATCTTTGAACATTTTTATCCCGGCGAGAACACTTTTGATGAGCCCGGTCTGGATACACATTACATCAACCTGGCCTATGAAATAAGAAACTTTGATGAAACCAACCTTAACCTTCGTCACCAGCATACCGGTTTCAGGTGGATGACAGTGGAACAGGTGTTAACCGATCGGGGAGTTCATCAGAATGCAAGGTTGTATTTTAAATAATATCGTTTATCAATCATAATTATACGTTTATCAAATAAACGTTATCATTGATTAATTAATTAATAGGGCAATTAATTTCCGATTTATCTTTGGATACCTACATTCCAAATTAACCCTTAATGACAGATTATTTTCAGTACGTTCATAATTTAAGCTGGGGAAATAAGTTTGAACAATTCGGTTCAAATATTAGAGAAACGGTAATATCACTATTAATCAAAGAAATAGATGATTATAATGCATTGGAAAGATGTATACTTAATGAATCAAGTGAGGAAGTTTTAAGCTATATTACCGGTTTCGTAAATCTGAAAAAGCATTATAGAAATACAATTTTATCAACCCATACATCTTCATATATTGATAATGTAGATTTTAACTCAGTCTCTAGTATTATCAATCTGAGTAAAATAAACTCCACTCAGCGAATAAACAAACTTTTCCGTTCGGTTAATACGTTGTTGCCAAAATTTGGAGTGTATATAGGCAAGATAGAAACATATGGCGACCGAAAAATCAATTTTCTTAAGAGATTTGGCAGGACAAAAGGTCAGGTGGTATGGTTTGTTGACTTCATTATAAATCGTATTATACCAAGGTTAAAATATATTGACAGGATATATTATGGTCTTACAAATGGACGGCGTCATTGCATGTCAACGTCCGAATTATTGGGAAGACTTGTTTACTGCGGTTTCTGCATTGTAGATATACGGTCAATAGATGGAATCAGTTATTTTGTTGCGAAGAAAGTTAGTTCTCCAATGACTAAGCTGCAATCTTCCTATTATCCGATAATCTCGCTTCCACGCGTCGGAAGGAACGGATGCCTGATGAAAGTGTGGAAAATACGTACTATGCATCCATACTCAGAGTATATACAGGATTATGTTATCAGGAGAAACGGCTATAATGAAGCCGGCAAACCGGCAAATGATTTCAGAATTACGAGGTCGGGCAATCTCTTAAGAAAATTGTGGATTGATGAATTCCCGCAACTTCTCCAGGTATTTAGGGGTGAAATGAAACTTGTGGGTGTTCGGCCTCTTAGTGCGACTCGTTATAATGAATTTCCGGATGATCTGAAGGCTGAAAGGATTCGTCTTAAGCCGGGTTGTATAGCGCCATATGTTGCCTTAAATATGCCTGGTGACAAAGAGAGCATTGAAGCAGACAGAATTTATATCGAGAAATATAAACAGCACCCGGTTCTTACGGATATAACGTATTTCTTCAAAGGCGTCTGCAATATCCTTGTCAATCGAGTTAAACATAATTAGATTCAAAACCTGGCAGATTTGGTGATTTATCCAGAACTAATCAGGATTTACAAAACGTTTCAAAACATTATAGGCGTTGTCTCTTACGTTCTTTTCTTCGGAAGGTTCTTCGCTGTTTTCAGAGTTAATAAGTGAATGATTGTATTCTTCATTAATACAATTGTATTCAGGCACCAGTTCGCGGAATGCATCCACAACCTGCTGTTTTGACATTGAATATAGTGACTCTACCATATTTTCAACCTGAAGCAATAGGCCAGGAGCTTCTAGAATTTTGACATCAGCAATCTTTATCTTTGGATGGTGCGTTGGTTTTGTGTTTTCACCATCGGTCAACAATTCTTCATATAACTTTTCACCTGGTCTCAATCCTGTATATTCAATTTTAATATCCTGATCCGGTACAAAACCAGAAAGTCTAATCATTTGACGGGCCAGATCAGCAATTCTGACAGGTTTGCCCATGTCAAATACAAATATTTCACCGCCTTTTCCCATAAAGCCGGCTTCAAGTACAAGCTGACATGCTTCAGGAATAGTCATAAAATACCGCATAATTTCAGGATGAGTAACTGTAATTGGTCCTCCATCACGGATTTGTTTCTCGAAAATTGGAATGACGGAACCATTTGAACCAAGCACGTTCCCGAACCGAGTAATAATAAACTGGGTTTTGCTGTCTGATTTCTGTGATTTCAGCTGCACAATCATCTCGCAAAGCCTTTTGGAAGCACCCATAACGTTGGTGGGGTTCACAGCTTTATCAGTAGAAATCATAACGAACTTCTTCACTGCATATTTAAGCGAGAGATTGGTGACCACTTTTGTGCCGCCTATGTTAACTCTGATGGCTTCATGAGGATTCTGTTCCATAATAGGAACATGTTTATAAGCGGCGGCATGAAAAACAATTTCGGGTTGATATTCCCTAAAAATGCTTTCCATTTTTTGCATATTGGATACATCAGCCAGAATTATTTTCACCGGACATTGACTGTATGCAGTCTTTAGTTCATTTTCAAGGTGAAAAATTGGTGTTTCGGCCTGGTCAGTTAATACGAGTAATTTTATTTTGAATTTGGTGAGTTGTCTGACGATTTCTGACCCTATTGATCCTGCTGCACCGGTTACCAAAACTGTTTTACCTGCCAGTCCAATACCTATCTTTTTGAGATTAAGTGCAATAGGTTCCCTTCCTAAAAGGTCTTCGAGTTTCACTCTCTCGATCTGCCTCATTTCCAATTCACCATTCAGCCATTTGTCAACCGCCGGCGTATCACGTACTTCAAGTCCAAGATCGATTGCCCATTTAATAATATCGCTTTTTTCTGAAGAAGAAATATCCTTTATAGCAAAGACAAGTGTTTGTATACTGTGTTTTTCAAGAAACTCCTTGTTTATGTTTTCGGGTGAATAAACAAGTATTCCATTTATTTTTTTTGCCTGCAAGTTTCGATTTTTATCAACAAAGCCTGTTATTACAAATGAGCCTTTGATATCACTCATTAAAACACGCTTAACAATGATTCCCATAGCGCCGGCACCATAGATCAGCACACGTTGTTTTTTTTGTGTAGTACTGGTAATCAGGTGGTAAAATGTTTTAATACTAATACGTACACCAAAAAGGAAGAAAGTTATCAAAACATAGTGAATTGTTAAAATCGATATCGGTATCTGGAATATAACCGGGTAGTTCAAAGATCTTGATACTATACTAATAAGCAAAAGCCAGATAAAAGTGAGTGAAGTGGTCAGAAAGACATAAAACACATCGATGATAGTAGTGTGTCTGATCATACCTGAATATGGCCTTATCATAAACGAAAGAATGATATAGATACCAGTGGTAAGTAAAGCGTGAAATAATGCCAATTGAGGATGGAAAGCACTACTGACAAAATTAAAACGCAATAAATAGGCCATCCAGAATGTCAAAAAAACTGAGGTGCTATCCATGATAAACACCATCCATCGGGGGACATAATGTTTCCTGACAAACGAAAAAATATCGATTTTTAACCGGGTAAAGCGCTGTGAAAAATATTCAACCATTTGGGTGTGATTTAGGACGTTGCAATTTATTCGATTTAACGTCCAAGAGTTTTAAATCGACATATATTTTTGACAACTATGACAAATCTTAGGATTAAGTTAGTAATTGATTCTTCGAATGAGTTTTCAGTAAATCCTTTCTCCTGACATATTTCTCAATCCATATGAACCACAGAATAAACACGATGCCATATGTAACATAATTGTAAATATCATGAATATCCATGGTTAACCTGTAATCGCCAAACCATTGTAAATGGATAAATAACAAGACAAAACGTATTATGTTTACAAAGTTCAGTATAATAATACCGATTAGTATGTACCTAATAGCGTCTTGTTTCCTTTTAGCAGTAAAATATACGAAAACTGCAAAAATGTACATAGTTATAAGCCCTAAACAGGGCTTTCCAAGGGATATTGATCCATTGTCGCCTATGAGCAGTGAGGGTTTCAGAATTACATTATAACCTAAGATTTGAAGAATTAGTTTTGATGTCCCGAATAAAAAAGCTATCCAATATTTAAATTTTAAGAATTCGAGTAAAAAAATTATAATCGAATAACCAAAGATCACAGTGATGATTTCCGTAAATTTTTTTTCCAATAATTTTTTATTTGTAGTATTCCATGCGTATTTATTTAACCAGTACCAGAAAAGGAGAACTATTCCTACCATGCAAAAAGCAATAGCTGTTAAGCTTCCCTGAAACTTCTCGGAGAGTCCTTCAGATATATGCAGAATACCAGTGATAACATAAGTTGATGCTACAAATAAATGTAGCAAGAGAAGTAAAAATGTAAAGTAAAATTTAGCTGATATTTTTGACGCGGTTAACCAAATAAGAAGAAATCCTCCCAGAAATATTTTTTTAAACAAGATCTGCGGTTCATAATCAAAAACAATTCCTTTGGAATAGACCTTGTTATCAATTAAGTTTATATTATGACCAGTAAACTGAAAAAACTTGTTGCATATAAACTGGATTAAAAGGCTGTATGGTCTAAGTATACGATCTATAAAATCCAGGATGCCTTTAAAACCGAATAAAAATACTACAATACATCCAATACTAAAAATTAGTAGTGAAGTGATTAAGATCTGTTTTTCAGATCCTGGAAGTTTTCGAAGTAACATTCCTTAATAAAAAACCTCCGGTCCAGAGGTTATTATTATTCTTTTTTACTGTTTCTTTTTCTGAACAGGTAGTAAACAATACCTGCAATGCCCAATATTGATAACAAACCACCATCAAGTGGTGTATTTACAGTGCCACCATGATGTCCTCCCGGAGGGGGACTCATTGCTGCAACAGTCGCACTTATTGCTATAAATAATAGAAAAAGGAAACTTCTGGAGATTTTCATATTGGAATAAATTTTATCTCTCAAAAGTAGTTTTTAACAGTTTTTAAAAGAAATTATCTGTCAAAAAAAATGACAGGTTTATCAAATAAGAAGCTGTTATTCAAATACTATTGAGAAATAAATTTGATAACTCTGGATGACTTTTTTTCAGATAGAATTAAAAGATAAACACCTGCAGGTAAAAGTGAGCGATCTATCTCAAGCGTTTCGTAAACGGGACCAAATTGTTTAAGGATTTTTCCATCAATTGAGCATATCCTTACCTGATCCATTTTACGATCATGAAATAGCACCCTGAGAAAGGCAGAGGAGTAAATAATTTTAATTCTGGTTTCATCCGGATCAGAAACTATCGTTGGCGAGTTTATTTGAATATTAAGTATACCATAAGTTCCGGAGCCATCGGTTGCAGTGGCCCGAACCCTGACCATACCATAATCAAGCGCTGTTAAAAGGCCATTTTGATCTATCTCTGCGCTTCCCGAAACTTTTTCAACTGCCCAAGTTACCTCTTTTTTAGAGGCGTTAGCCGGATAGATATTTGTTAAGAGCTGCAATTCTCCGTTAATTGAGTCAATATTAGTTATTAAGTTGGGAGAGTATACTATTATAGATGATACTGCAACATTTTGCCCCGTTATTGTTAAAGTGATGGTACTGAATTTCCCGGACCCGTCGTTAGCCAGGGCTTTTATTATTGCAGTGCCGTTTGACATTGCAGTTACCAAACCATCAGATGAAAGCAAGACTATTCCTGAGCTGTTTTGAACAGACCAGGTAACAGTTCTGTCAGTAGCATTCAATGGCATAACGATAGCATTTAATTGAACACTTCCATTCTTTGTTTTAATTTCATGCAATCCTCCCACACATGAAATCATTATGCTATCTACGGGAATAATCTGGTTTGAAATTGAAATTTCAAAAGTACCCTTTACTCCGGAGCCGTCATTTGCTGTGGCAACTGCAGTCACGTTACCATCCGCAATTGCAGTAACGATTCCGGCTGCGCTTATTGAGGCAACTCCTGTACCATTTAGTATTGACCATGTAACTGATTTATCCGTTGCATCACCAGGAAGGAGATATGCTGACAGAGGAAGGGTTCCGTTTGCTGAAGAAATTTCAGACACATTATTTTCGCTTTGAACAGTAACACTGCTGACAAATATGATTTGATCAGTTATAGAAATTGTCATAGATCCGGATATGTCAGAACCATCATTTGATGTGGCCGTCGCTGTAACTGTTCCATTTGAAACTGCCGTAACTAAACCGGATGCACTGATTGTAGCTTTCCCTGTATTGTTCCGGATTGACCATGTGACTGTCTTGTTGGTCGCATCAGACGGTATAACGGATGCACTGAGCTGAAGTGTTCCATTATCGGCTGAGATTGATGTTGCCCCCCCGGCTCCTGCAAGAGTAATACCGGTCACGGGAATGATTTGATTTGAAATAGTAATTGTAAGTGTTCCGTATACACCCGAACCATCTCTTGCTGTGGCCCGTGCTGTTACTATTCCGTTTTTAATTGCTGTAACCAGACCCGATGTACTTATAGTGGCTTGCCCGGTACCATTCTGTATTGACCATGTAACGGTTTTATTGCTGGCGTCTGTCGGTACAACGGCTGAGGTAAGCAGCAGAGTGCCGTCGTCAGTTGATATGGTTGTTGCTCCCCCGGAACCGGTAACCGTAATACCGGTCACAGGAATTACCTGGTTTGAAATTGTAAGTGTCAGAGTCCCATACATACCAGAACCATCATTAGCTGTAGCCCTTGCTGTAACAGTGCCATTAGATACTGCTGTAACCAATCCGGAAGTACTGATTGCAGCTTGACCGGTACCATTTTGGATTGACCAGGTAACGGTTGCATTGGTAGCGTTGGCCGGAGTAACGTTTGCGCTGAGCTGAAGTGAACCATTATCTGTTGAAATGGTTGTTGCCCCTTCTGCCCCGGTAACCGTAATTCCGGACACGGGAATTACCTGATTTGAAATGGTAATTGTAAGTGTACCGTATATACCTGAACCGTCGTTTGCAGTAGCCCTTGCTGTAACTGTACCATTGTTGACAGCTGAAACCAAACCGGATGCATTTATGGTAGCCTGCCCTGTACCATTCTGGACAGACCATGTAATTGTTTTATTGGTAGCATTTTCGGGTAAAACTGTTGCTGTAAGTTGCAGGGTTCCGTTATCCGAAGTAATAATAGAAGCTCCGCCAGCACCGGTAACTGATATTGAAGAAACCGAAACCACCTGGTTTGAAATAGTTATCAAAAGAGTTCCGAATACTCCTGAACCGTCATTTGCCGTTGCCCTGGCTGTAACCGTACCATTCGATATAGCTGTAAGTAATCCCGAGGTACTGACAGAAGCTTGTCCTGTTCCGTTTTCAACAGACCAGGATACTGATTTATTCGTTGCATCGGAAGGACTAATTTCTGCATTCAGCAGAAGAGTGCCATTGTCGGTTGATATGGTTGTTGATCCCCCGCTACCGGTAACATCAATACCGGTTACCGGAATTATTTGATTTGAAATTACAATGTTCAGCGTGCCATATATACCTGAACCATCATTAGCGGTAGCTCTTGCTGTTACGTTACCGTTAGATATGGCTGTTACCAATCCGGACGGGCTTATAGAAGCCTGTCCTGTGACATTCTGGATTGACCAGGTAACTGATTTATCAGAAGCATTATCAGGAGAAATCGTTGCTGTAAGTTGCAGCATTCCATTATCTGAAGTAATGATAGATGCTCCGCCTGCACCGGTAACAGAAATAGTTGAGACTGAAACAATTTGGTTTGAAATGGTTATCGCAAGCGATCCATATATTCCTGAGCCGTCATTTGCAGTTGCCCTGGCTGTAACTGTTCCGTCGGAGATGGCCGAAACCATTCCTGACGCACTGATGGAGGCCAGTCCGGTACCATTTTGAATTGACCATGTAACTGTTTTATCAGTAGCATCATTGGGGCCAACAATTGCGCTAAGCTGAAGCTGACCATTATCCGTTGAAATAGTTGTTGCACCATCTTCTCCGGTAACGATAATACCTGTTACAGGAATTACCTGAACTAAAATAGTGATTGTAAGAGTACCATATACGCCTGAACCGTCATTTGCATCTGCCCTTGCAATAACTGTACCTACAGAAATTGCGGTGACCAGACCTGAAGCATCAATAGTAGCCTGTCCTGTTCCGTTTTCTACAGACCATGTTACTGTCTTATTTGAAGCATCAGAAGGACTAACATCTGCATTAAGCTGAAGCGTGCCATTATCTAAAGAAATGGTTGTTGCACCGCCGGCACCGGTAACATTAATACCGGTTACCGGAATAACCTGATTCGAAATAGTGATTGTAAATGTGCCGAAGACACCAGAACCATCATTGGCAGTGGCACGTGCGGTTACCGTACCATTTTTGACAGCGGTAACAATACCGGAAGAATTGATAGTAGCCTGCCCGGTACCATTCTGTATTGACCAAATGACCGTTTGATCAGTAGCATCAAATGGACTAACAGCTGCACTAAGCTGAAGTGTGCCATTATCGATGGAGATTGTTGTGTTTCCTCCGGCACCGGTAACTGTTATACCGGTCACTGGAATAACCTGATTTGAAATAGTTATTATCAGGGTTCCGAATACACCTGAACCGTCATTGGCATTGGCCCGTGCAGTTACTGTACCATTGTTGACAGCAGTAACTAAACCGGAAGAATTGATAATAGCCTGGCCGGAACCATTCTGGATTGACCAGGTAACATTTTTATTTGTGGCATCAGCCGGAGTAACGGTTTCATAAAGCTGCAGCGTACCATCGTCCGCAGAAATGGTTGTGGCTCCTCCTGAACCTGTAACATTAATACCGGTTACCGGAATAACCTGATTTGATATTGAAATAGTCAGTGTACCGTAAACACCAGAACCGTCATTAGCAGTAGCCCTGGCCGTTACAGTTCCGTTGTTAACTGCCGAAACCAGCCCCGAAGCATTGATAGTTGCCTGTCCTGTGCCATTCTGGATTGACCAGGTAACTGTTTTATTGGTTCCATCAGCCGGAGTAACGGATGCACTAAGCTGAAGCGTACCATCATCGGTTGAAATGGTTGAGGCTCCACCGGCACCGGTAACCGTTATCCCGGTCACCGGAATAATTTGATTTGAAATTGTAATTATCAGTGTTCCGTATACACCTGAACCGTCATTGGCAGTTGCCCTTGCTGCAACCGTTCCGTTTCTGACTGCGGTAACAATTCCGGTGGCACTGATAGTACCCTGTCCGGTAACATTCTGAAGAGACCATGTAACCGTTTTATTAGTTGCATCAGCCGGAGTAACGTTTGCACTAAGCTGAAGAGTACCATTATCGGTTGAAATGGTTGTTGCGCCGCCTGCACCGGAAACAGTAATGCCAGTAACCGGAATTACCTGATTTGTTATGGTAATAACCAATGTGCCGTTTACACCTGAACCGTCATTAGCAGTGGCTCGTGCAGTAACAGTTCCGTTGTTGACTGCCGTAACCAGTCCCTCTGCATTGATTGTTGCCTCCCCGGTACCATTCTGGATTGACCAGGTTACTGTATTATCAGTAGCATCAGCCGGAGTAACGTTTGCACTAAGCTGAAGAGTACCATTGTCGGTTAAAATGCCTGTGGCTCCTCCGGCACCAGTAATCGTTATGCCGGTTACCAATTTCACCTGGTTTGAGATAGTAATTGTCAGTGAACCGTAAATACCTGAACCGTCGTTTGCAGTGGCCCTTGCGGTAACAGTTCCATTTGAAACTGCCGTAACCAGACCCGATACATTGATTGTAGCCTGGCCGGTACCGTTTTGAATTGACCAGGTAACAGTTTTATTTGTAGCATCATCAGGTGTAACAGCTGCACTAAGCTGAAGGGTACCGTTGTCGGTTGAAATAGTTGTTGCCCCACCGGTTCCAGTAACTGTAATGCCCGTTACCAATGTCACTTGGTTTGAAATAGTAATATTCAATGTTCCATAAATACCTGAACCATCATTTGCAATAGCCCTTGCTGTAACCGTTCCGTTATTGACCGCGGTGACCAGGCCCGATGCACTGATAGTAGCGTGCCCGGTAACATTCTGAATTGACCAGGTTACCGTTTTATTAGTGGCATTAGCCGGGATGACGTTTGCACTAAGCTGAAGGGTACCATTGTCAGTTGAAATGGTTGTTGCCCCTCCGGCGCCAGTAACGGTAATACCCGTTACCAAAGTTACCTGGTTCGTAATAGTAATGTTCAGTGTACCGTATACTCCTGAACCGTCATTTGCAGTGGCGCGTGCTGTAACCGTTCCGTTATTTACTGCTGAAACCACACCGGACGCATTGATAGTGGCCTGTCCGGTACCATTCTGGATTGACCATGTAACTGTTTTATTGGTAGCATTAGCCGGAGCTATTGCAGCAATAAGCTGAAGTGTGCCTTTGTCGGTTGATATTGTATTCAAACCACCTTCACCTGTAACACTTATTGATGTCACAGGAACAGGATTATTTCCTCCATCCCAACCTGCAATTCTTGCCAGTAGCCACCATTGGGCTTTAGCAAGCCGCATTCTGCCTGCAGGGCCAATATGGCCCATGTCAGCAGCACCCAGATTTGTAGGGGTAATTACCGGGTAAGT
>DATGXG010000010.1 GCA_035299085.1 Bacteroidales bacterium
AACATAATTCAAGAGCAATTAGAATGCATTAAAGAAAGCCTTTCGGGTTATTAGTACTGCTCAGCTCAGACATTACTGCCTTTATACTTACAGCCTATCAACGTCGTAGTCTCCAACGACCCTCAAGGGAAATCTAATCTTGAAGCTAGCTTCGCGCTTAGATGCTTTCAGCGCTTATCTAAACCGAACGTAGCTACCCAGCTGTGCACCTGGCGGTACAACTGGTACACCAGTGGTTCGTCCGACCCGGTCCTCTCGTACTAAGGTTAGGCCCTCTCAAATTTCCTGCGCCCACAACAGATAGGGACCGAACTGTCTCACGACGTTCTGAACCCAGCTCGCGTGCCACTTTAATCGGCGAACAGCCGAACCCTTGGGACCTTCTCCAGCCCCAGGATGTGACGAGCCGACATCGAGGTGCCAAACCACTCCGTCGATATGAGCTCTTGGGAGTGATCAGCCTGTTATCCCCGGAGTACCTTTTATCCTTTGAGCGATGGCCCTTCCATACGGAACCACCGGATCACTTTGTCCTACTTTCGTACCTGGTCGACTTGTAGGTCTCACAGTCAAGCGCCCTTATGCCAATACACTCTACGCACGGTTACCATTCGTGCTGAGGGCACCTTTGAAAGCCTCCGTTACACTTTTGGAGGCGACCACCCCAGTCAAACTACCCACCAAGCAATGTCTCCTGTTTGTACAGGATTAGACTCCAGATAAACAAAGGGTGGTATTTCAACGTTGACTCCACGACGCCTAGCGACGCCGCTTCATAGTCTCCCACCTATCCTACACATCGTTTATCCAAAATCAATGCTAAGCTATAGTAAAGGTTCACGGGGTCTTTCCGTCCCGTTGCGGGTACCCGGCATCTTCACCGGGACTACAATTTCACCGAGCTCGTGGCTGAGACAGAGCCCAAATCGTTACACCATTCGTGCAGGTCGGAACTTACCCGACAAGGAATTTCGCTACCTTAGGACCGTTATAGTTACGGCCGCCGTTTACCAGGGCTTCGGTTCAGGGCTTCTCCAACATTACTGAAGGATAACCCCCCCCCTTAACCTTCCGGCACCGGGCAGGTGTCAGGCCTTATACTTCATCTTACGATTTTGCAAAGCCATGTGTTTTTGCTAAACAGTCGCTTGGGCCATTTCTCTGCGCCCCCGCCTGAGCGGGGGACCCTTTATTCCGAAGTTACAGGGTTAATTTGCCTAGTTCCTTAGCCACGGATCACTCGAGCGCCTTAGAATATTCTTCTTGACTACCTGTGTCGGTTTGCGGTACGGGCACCATACATCTGAAGCTTAGAGGTTTTTCTCGGAAGTCTGATTACAGTCACTATCCACTTGTCCGAAGACTCATGGTACTATCAGGTTCACCAGGGACCAGCTCTTAACCTATCCCTAAAGCTACACCCTTTAACGAACACATCCGTCCGTTCGCGGACTTATCACTCCTTCGTCACCCCATGGCAATATATGGTGGTACTGGAATATTAACCAGTTATCCATCGGCTTCGCCTGTCGGCTACACCTTAGGACCCGACTAACCCTGATCCGATTAGCGTTGATCAGGAATCCTTAGTCTATCGGCGGGCGGATTTTTCATCCGCCTTATCGTTACTTATGCCTACATTTGCTTTTCCAGCCGCTCCAACATACCTTACGATACATCTTCAGCGCAGACTGGAATGCTCCCCTACCAGTCACGGCTTACGCCGTAAATCCATAGCTTCGGTATTATACTTGATGCCCGGTTATTATCCACGCCCAACCGCTCGACTAGTGAGCTGTTACGCACTCTTTAAATGAATGGCTGCTTCCAAGCCAACATCCTAGCTGTCAAAGCAGTCGGACTTCGTTAGAACAACTTAGTATAAATTTAGGGACCTTAGCTGATGGTCTGGGTTGTTTCCCTCTCGCCACTGGACCTTAGCACCCAATGGCTCACTCCTGGATATATGTTACAGCATTCGGAGTTTGTCTAGGTTTGATAGGCGGTGAAGCCCTCTAGCCTAATCAGTAGCTCTACCTCTGTAACACTCAACTCCAAGGCTGCCCCTAAAGGCATTTCGGGGAGTACGAGCTATTTCTCAGTTTGATTAGCCTTTCACCCCTACCCACAATTCATCCGATAACTTTTCAACGTTAAACAGTTCGGTCCTCCATCCCGTGTTAACGGGACTTCAACCTGATCATGGGTAGATCACAAAGTTTCGCGTCTACCCCCACTAACTTCACGCCCTATTCAGACTTGCTTTCGCTTCGGCTCCATCTCTTAAAGACTTAACCTTGCTAGTGAGGAGTAACTCGTAGGCTCATTATGCAAAAGGCACGCTGTCACCCCGACGAATCGGGGCTCCAACAGGTTGTAAGCGCATGGTTTCAGGTACTATTTCACTCCCTTGCTTAGGGTTCTTTTCACCTTTCCCTCACGGTACTAGTTCACTATCGGTCTCTCAGAAGTATTTAGCCTTGCGAGATGGTCCTCGCAGATTCAAACAGGATTTCACGTGTCCCGCTTTACTCAGGATACTGCTAAAAATATAACTTGGTACGTGTACGGGGCTATCACCCGCTATGGCCAAACTTTCCAGAAAAGTTCCACTTAAAGTTATATTCTACGTTGCAGTCCTACAACCTCTCTATAGCCGAAACTATAGAGATTTGGGCTAATTCCCTTTCGCTCGCCACTACTCAGGAAATCACTATTGTTTTCTTTTCCACCGGGTACTTAGATGTTTCAGTTCTCCGGGTTAGCTCTCCGATTACTCGGAGTTTCAGGCCTTCAACCTGAAGGGTTTCCCCATTCGGAAATCTGCGGATCAAAAGGATATTTGCTCCTCCCCGCAGCTTATCGCAGCTTATCACGTCCTTCATCGCCTCTGAGAGCCAAGGCATTCACCATGCGCTCTTAATTACTTTCTTTGTTACTTACAACTTAATATACAATGTTTCCAGCATGTCAAAGAACTTGATTTAACCGTGAATTGATGTCTGAAATTCACTTAATGGTTAAACTAGCAGTAATGAAACAACCGAATGTTTCCGTTTCTACAACCACATTACTTATTAAAAGAACTAAAATCAAAAATCAACCTTTAATCCAGTGTACAGACGCAATATCTTGCGTCTCTACTTAATCTCAAATAATCACCGGTATTACACCGTCTCACACTTAGGTGGAGAATAAGGGATTCGAACCCTTGACCCCCTGCGTGCAAGGCAGGTGCTCTAGCCAGCTGAGCTAATTCCCCGAGGAATTAATTGTAGTCCCGAGCAGACTTGAACTGCTGACCCCTACATTATCAGTGTAGTGCTCTAACCAACTGAGCTACGGGACTGTGTTAATCCGGTTGCTCAGCTCCGCCTGTCCCGGATTTTAATGGTAAACAGGACATTCTGAGCTCAATCCAATCTGCAATTCAAAGTGCCGGGAACACTTTTCAGGGAATTATATAAAAAAAGAAAAGACAAGAAGGAGGAGAGAATATAAGAGAGAATCTCTCTAGAAAGGAGGTGTTCCAGCCACACCTTCCGGTACGGCTACCTTGTTACGACTTAGCCCCAGTCACTGGTTTTACCCTAGGCCGCTCCTTTCGGTTACAGACTTCAGGTACTCCCAGCTTCCATGGCTTGACGGGCGGTGTGTACAAGGCCCGGGAACGTATTCACCGCGCCGTTGCTGATGCGCGATTACTAGCGAATCCAGCTTCACGAAGTCGAGTTGCAGACTTCGATCCGAACTGAGACCGGTTTTAGAGATTAGCATCTAGTCACCTAGTAGCTGCCCTTTGTGCCGGCCATTGTAACACGTGTGTAGCCCTGGACATAAGGGCCGTGCTGATTTGACGTCATCCCCACCTTCCTCTCGGTTTACACCGGCAGTTTCGTTAGAGTTCCCGGCATTACCCGCTGGCAACTAACAATAGGGGTTGCGCTCGTTATGGGACTTAACCCGACACCTCACGGCACGAGCTGACGACAACCATGCAGCACCTAGGAGAATGCTCCGAAGAGAATCCCGGTTTCCCGGGAGGTCAATCCCCTTTCAAGCCCAGGTAAGGTTCCTCGCGTATCATCGAATTAAACCACATGTTCCTCCGCTTGTGCGGGCCCCCGTCAATTCCTTTGAGTTTCAGCGTTGCCGCCGTACTCCCCAGGTGGATCACTTATTGCTTTCGCTCAGTCGCTGACGGTGTATCGCCAACAACGAGTGATCATCGTTTACAGCGTGGACTACCAGGGTATCTAATCCTGTTTGCTCCCCACGCTTTCGTGCCTCAGCGTCAGTAACAGCTTAGTAAGCTGCCTTCGCAATTGGTGTTCTGTGTAATATCTAAGCATTTCACCGCTACATTACACATTCCGCCTACTTCAACTATACTCAAGAATAACAGTATCAATGGCAATTCTACGGTTAAGCCGCAGGCTTTCACCGCTGACTTATTATTCCGCCTACGCACCCTTTAAACCCAATGAATCCGGATAACGCTCGCATCCTCCGTATTACCGCGGCTGCTGGCACGGAGTTAGCCGATGCTTATTCATACAGTACCATCAATCCCGAACACGTTCGAGAGTTTTGTCCCGTACAAAAGAAGTTTACAACCCATAGGGCATTCATCCTTCACGCGGCATGGCTGGGTCAGGCTTTCGCCCATTGCCCAATATTCCTCACTGCTGCCTCCCGTAGGAGTCTGGTCCGTGTCTCAGTACCAGTGTGGGGGATCATCCTCTCAGACCCCCTAACCATCGTAGCCTTGGTGAGCCGTTACCTCACCAACTAGCTAATGGCACGCATGCCCATCTTTAACCGCCGAAGCTTTAATCACTGAAAGATGCCTTTCTATGATGTTATGGGGTATTAATCCGAATTTCTCCGGGCTATTCCCCAGTTAAAGGAAGGTTGCATACGCGTTACTCACCCGTGCGCCGGTCGTCAGCGATATTGCTACCCTGTTACCCCTCGACTTGCATGTGTTAGGCCTGCCGCTAGCGTTCATCCTGAGCCAGGATCAAACTCTTCGTTGTAATTAAAAAGTTAAATGTCGCTCAAGATTCACTCTTAATATTCACCTTGTTTTTAAAGAAATTTAAGGTTTTCTATCCTTACCTTCTTTGTCTTTCCAATCTTTTCAAAGAACCTTTATAAAAGGGACGACAAAACTACAAAAACTTATTCATTCTGCCATCATTTTATCAAACTTTTTTGTGCTTATTTCCGGCGTCTTTACTCCGGTTTTTTAAAGCGGCTGCAAAATTAAAACTTAATTTTTATTCTGCAAAATTTTCGATCAGATTTTTTTACTTTTTTTCTTTATCTCACCAGGATCGTTTTCCTGTTTTTTAAAGAGGGTGCAAATGTAAAACTTGTTTTTTAATTTGCAAAATCTTTTTCGATTTTTTCCGATTTTATTTTTTCAGCACTTAAAGAACTTTTTCGTTTTGTTTCAGAAATTACTTCCTGATTTTCGAACGGGGTGCAAAGTTAAAACTTATTTTTTAATCTGCAAAAACTTTTTTTAGTTTTTTTATCCCTGCCCGATTTTTTCTCCAAAACCTAAAGAACTATGCTCTGTTTTTTAAAGAGAGTGCAAAAGTAATATTCCAAATTGAATCTGCAAATTTTATTTGCTGTTTTTTTACTTTTTTTTGTGCATCACTTAAAAGAACCAAAAGCGGGTGCAAATGTAAAAGAATTGTTTTTACATCAGCAACTATTTCACACTTTTTTTCTGGTTATTTTTTCTGAATACCGCAATAGTATTGATTATGAGAATCGTATGTGTCTGTTTCCCGATCGCAGAGACGCGATTTATCGCGTCTGGGTACGCCATGAGACGCGATAAATCTCGTCTCTACGACCGGATCCACATTTCATTATCCTATTATTAAAGAAAAGGATTATCTTCGCATCATCTAATTTAACATCGTGTGGACAAGGCGCTTGTAATCATTCCTACCTATAATGAAAAGGAAAATATAGAGAAGATGATCCTTACTATATTTTCTCTGCCCACTGCTTATCATATCCTTATTGTTGATGACGGTTCACCCGACGCTACGGCTTCTATAGTCAAGCGACTTCAGAATACGTACGCAGACAGCCTGTTCATTCTTGAAAGATCCGGTAAACAGGGCCTTGGCACTGCTTATATCACCGGTTTTAAATGGGCTCTCGCGAACGGATACTCTTACGCATTCGAAATGGATGCCGATTTCTCTCACAACCCTGCCGATCTGCTGAAACTGCATGAAGCCTGTATCAACGGCGCCGATGTGGCTATCGGCTCCCGCTATAAATCAGGCGTTAACGTGGTTAACTGGCCTATGGGCCGCGTCCTCATGTCGTACTTTGCATCTATTTATGTAAGGATTGTCACCGGTATGAAGATCTATGACACCACGTCCGGCTTTAAATGCTACCGCAGGATAGTCCTCGAAACCATTGAATTCGACAAGATCAAATTCAAAGGCTATGCATTCCAGATCGAGATGAAATTCACGGCCTGGAAGCACGGTTTTAATATCATTGAAGTTCCCATCATCTTTACCGACCGCCGTGAAGGTACTTCCAAAATGTCAGGCGGCATATTCAACGAAGCACTCTGGGGAGTGCTTCGCATCAAAATCCGAAGCTATTTCAGAAGGTACAAACGTAAATAGCCATTTATGAAAACCCTGCTGATCACCGATGCCCTGATTGTAAATGAAGGCAAGACCTTCCATGGTAACGTATTTATACAGGACAGCTTTATAAAGGAAATCATCCCTGCCGGACAACCCCTGCCGCCTTCCACGGCGGTTATTAAGGCCTCCGGTAAATACCTGCTCCCGGGAGTTATCGATGACCAGGTGCATTTCAGGGAACCCGGACTTACACATAAGGGCGATATCAGCAGTGAATCGGCCGCAGCTGTCGCCGGAGGCGTTACCTCTTTCATGGAAATGCCCAATACCAACCCGCAGACTGTTACGCAGGAACTGCTTCAACAGAAATACGTCAGGGCAGCCGCTGTTTCCCTTGCCAATTACTCATTTTACATGGGGGCCACAAATGATAACCTTGAGGAACTGCTGAAGACAGATCCACGCTCGGTTTGCGGCATCAAGATCTTTATGGGCTCTTCAACAGGAAATATGCTTGTTGACAATGTCAATACATTAAAGAACATTTTCTCCCAATCTCCCATGCTGATTGCCGTCCACTGCGAAGATGAAACGGTGATCCGCAACAATATTGAAGCAGCCAGAACCCGCTTTGGTGAAGATGTGCCCGTTTACTTTCATCCTGTCATACGCGATGAAGATGCCTGCTACCGGTCAAGCCGTATGGCTGCGGAACTGGCCTCCAAATATAATACCCGACTGCACATCCTGCACCTGTCAACTGCCAGGGAACTCGATCTTCTCGATTCTTCCCTCCCTCTTAAAGATAAAAAGATCACTGCGGAGGTTTGCGTGCATCACCTGGTCTTCGACAGCCGTGACTACTTTACCCGCGGTAACCTCATCAAATGGAATCCTGCCATTAAATCGGCAAGGGATCGTGAAGCGTTAATGCAGGGACTTCTTACGGGTAAAATAGATGTGGTGGCTACCGATCATGCCCCCCACACTCTTGAGGAAAAGCAGAACACCTATTTTAAAGCCCCTTCAGGTGGCCCGCTGGTACAGCATTCCCTTACAGCTATGCTTGAATTCTGCCGGCAGGGTTTGATGAAGACTGAACAGGTGGTAGAAAAGATGTGCCATGCGCCGGCCGACCTTTTTCATGTTGAAAAGAGGGGATATATCCGTCCCGGTTACTATGCCGATCTTGTCATTGTGGATCCGGATGACCCGTGGACTGTTTCAAAGGATAACCTGCTTTATAAATGCGGGTGGTCGCCCTTCACAGGGATGACTTTTCATTCAAAGGTCACTCATACCCTTGTTAACGGCAATATCGTGTATGAAAAAGGCAAGCTAAATCACGAGTTTAAAGGAATGAGGCTGCTGTTTACCTGAAGCTTCTGACAGCCTCCATAAAAGCCTTTCCAATACTGCCCGACAACGGATTCTCGAAATCCATCCGTTCAGGGTGCCACTGTACCGCTATACAAAAAGGATGCAGTTGGCGGTCACATTCTATGGCCTCGATGATTGAATCCTCACTGAAAGCAACCGGCCTGAAGCCCGGAGCAAGCAGATCTATCGCCTGGTGATGCGAACTGTTTACTGTTCCGTGTGTCGCACCGGAGATTAACGCAACCCGTGAATCAGCCGTAATGCTCACTGTATGATTCATATCCTTATCACCTGAATGGGTAATGGATGTTTTTGGCTTTGTATAGATATCCGTGTACAATGATCCGCCAAAAGCCACATTCAGCATTTGTTGTCCCCTGCAGATCCCGAAAACCGGCAGTTTATGAAGAAAAGCATATTCAATTACTCTTTGCTCCAGTATATCTCGTTTTTCATCAATGTCACGACACATCTGAGTCTCACTTCCCCTGCCATACCGTGAAGGATGAATATCACATCCTCCTGATATGAGGATTCCCGATGCATCTGCAACAGCCAGCATCGCTTCATCAATCGATAATACAAACAGGTCTTTTATTTCAACCTGTGGATCCAGCTTTTTAAGCCAGTTTCCATAATTCTCCGAAAGTTTTGTAACCGCTATAACCATAAACTCTGTTAAAACCGTAATGCAGGCACAATTATCATACCGGTTTCCATTTTACCGGTCTCCGTATTCAATTGTGAGCCTCTTACACTGTGGGGTATACTGAATATGACAACTAGTATAATAGCTGCTGCTATTGTTGCGAACCTTCTGTTGTTCTTAAGGTTAACAAGTACGGCTATAATCCAGAACAAAAGCGCTATCAGAGTTTTGTTATCAGTAAGGTCCATGCCATTCGGAAAACCGGTCCAGTATAAGCCGAACGAATACTTCTGCACCAACGGGCCAAATATGAACCCGCCAATTATAAGAGCCGATAAGGTTAATATGCCATAAAGTTTGAACGCTTTCATATTGAGTAAGGCAAGAAACAGTGCAACACTTGAAAACAGCATAGCCAGGGTCATACAGAGTACGTGAGGTATAATGATTCCTGCCGGAACATCACCCCTGTACCGGATAACGATCTGTTCTGAGACAGGAACCCGGAAAACCTTTCCGTCCTGTGTGAACTTCATAAAGTACTCGAGCTTACCTCCGTTTGGCTGATTGGGAAGAAAGCCGGCCAGTTTGTCGCCTACCCTTACCATATTGACTTTTTGCCATTCGTCCGAAGTCCGCAATCTTTTATAATGCAATTCGCCCTGCACATTGATATCAGGGATGGCAACTTCTATCAGGCAATTCGGTTTTCCTTCATTGCTTCTCGGCAGCCTGAACCGGTAGACCTGGCTGTCATTAATCCATAGTTGCTCACTCTTAGGCTTTGTCGGACCGTTAATACTCTGGTAAACCATGGCTGTTCCGGTAAGTACAAGGGCCAGGAACCAAACCATGATCCATTTCCATACATTTTTGTTTTTCATTTCTGCTAAAGTTGGATGATCAAAACTTCTTTTGCACCGTTGCGAAGCACTTCAACGCTTATAATCTGGTTTTTGGTCAGCTTACCAAGCCGGTACATATAATCGTAAATGTTCTTCACCGGAAGACCGTCAATGGCTTTGATAATATCTCCGTTCTTAATGCCTCCCCTTTCGGCAGCCTTGCCTTTCGAAACAAAGTCAACTCTCACACCCTCGATATCATTGTCACTGAAATCGGGCATAAAACCCAGCGTAACCTTAAACCGGTATCCGGGACCTGCAGATTCCTGTTTAGGTCCGGCCTCACGGAACGTAAGTTTTCCGGGTAGTGCGGATATATCTGAAGCCAGGTTGTATGCGAATTGAGTTACCTCTTTCATTCCCTGCATATTGATTTTTCTCACGTCGTCATCGGGCGTATGGTAATCACTGTGCGCACCTGTGGTGAGAAAGAATACAGGAATATCCTTTCCATAGAATGAGGAATGATCTGAAGGACCACTTCCTTCGCGGCTTTTTGATATCTTAAGTGCTACCTTCGTATTGGCCATTGAAATTAACGAATCTGCCTCTGCCGATGTACCTGTTCCTCCTACCTGTAAACCCTTATTGTAATCAAGTCTGCCCACCATGTCAAGGTTGATCATGGCAACGACTTTTGAAATATCAACGGGAAAATGATTGACAAAGTATTTCGACCCGAGTAAACCCATTTCTTCGCCGCCGAAAGCCACAAACACAAAGGATCGTTTCATTGATCCCCTGTTTTTTGAAATCATGCCGGCCAGTTCAAGCATTGCTGTCACACCTGAAGCATTGTCATCTGCACCGTTATGCACGGCTACAGTGTCGGGTCTTCTTGATGAACTGCCCGGACCCCCGGTTCCCAGGTGGTCAAAATGTGCTCCTATCACTATGTATTCGTCTTTCAGCACCGGATCACTCCCTTCAATAATAGCATAATGATTTGCTGTTGTGCCCATGATATTTTCAACCTGTGACCGGGCATCAATTGTAACTCCTTTCAGCAATTCATGACTCACTGACGGTGTTTTCAAAAGGGGTTCCACATCTTTTAGAACCATATGATTGACTTTCAACAGCGAATCCGCCCACTGTCTTGAAACCTGGAATACAGGTATCCCTGTCTTTGCAAGCTTTTCATGCACTTCTGCAAGTCTGTCCCCGGCATCATAAGAGTATCCTGAAACAAGGATAAGACCTGCAGCTCCCTTATCACCCGCAAGCATGGCCTTATCACGATCTCCGGAACTGATTGAAAGATAATCTTCAAATTCAGGCAAATCGGGATAACCACGGAGTGCCAGGACCCATTTTCCCTTTACATCAACCCGGGCATAGTCATCCCATTCAAAAGAATCAGTTTTAACAGACAAACCGTATCCTACAAAAACAACCTCAGATGAGATAATGGTATCCTTTGAGAAGCCAAAGGGGCTAAAACGCTCGCCAGGTATGGATTTGCCGTTTACCTTTATATAATTCTCCGATCCCCTTTTTAGATATTGCAGAAATGAAAATTCCTGCGACATAGGCTGGAGTTTCTGGTTCCTAAAGCAATTTTCGATATAGGAACCGGCCATTGCATCACCCCGCGTACCGGGGTATCTTCCCTGTAAATCGTCGGATGCCAGGTAATTTAAGTTTCGTTCAATACCGGAAAGGGAAACGTCGGAAGCAGATTTATAGGTTGTACAGGAAACAATAAATAACAAGGCATTGGCAATGAGAAAGGAATGCAATATTTTCATGAATAGTGATACTTTTGTGATTATAACAAAGATATAATAATAATGAAAAATCCGGTAATTGCACTCTTTCTCTTACTGTTCTGTTGTACCCAGAAACAGGCTGACCAGGCATCCCCGATCCGCTCAGGTGATTCAGCATTGGGAATTGTTGTGGCTGATACAGTGATTTACGACGTCGCGGTTGTTAATCACAATCCGGATGACACCTGGTCGACCGAACGACTTAAAAACCTGCACCATGAACTGCTGCTTGACAATGTTTTCAGCATGATTGCCGGGGGTAAGGCAGTAGCATATGACCATACAACAGGGGAAAAACTAACGCCGGGTCATGTGGAAAAAATGCTCAAATCAAAAGAAATTGATCCGGCTAAAATTGACATGATCCAGTTTAAGGAAATATGGTATATAAATGCATCCCGGGCAACTCTCAGAAAAGAGGTGATTTCGATGGTACTGGGCTCACAGATCTATGATAATTACGGAACATTCATAGGGAATAAAGCTATTATGAGAGTGGAATTATTGAACTGATTACTTTTTACTATTTTTGCAGGCTGATTTAAAAATTATTCATTGAAAAAGTAAAATTACGATGCTGACAGTTGAAAAAATTGGCGGAACTTCTATGTCAAAGTTCGAGGATGTGATGAATAACATTATAATGAAGCCGTGTAATTCCTGTGATTACTACAACCGGATTTTCGTGGTTTCGGCCTACAATAATGTCACCAACTGGCTTCTTGAACACAAGAAAACAAAGGAGCCCGGCATCTATCTTAAATTTGTCAATAGCGACAATTATCAGAAAGCCATCATGGAGCTTCTGCAGAAGCTTCTTGAAATAAACCGCACCTTTGAAAGCATTGGCCTGAACCTTGATAAAGCGGATGAATTTATAACCAACCGCATTCTGCAGGCCCGCAGTTATCTTGACAACCTGGCCAGTGTGCTGGCAACAGGTTATGTAAACCGCCAGAACATACTTCTGGCTGCACGTGAAATTCTATCTTCAATCGGTGAAGCCCATTCAGCATTCAACTCGGTGAATATCCTGGGCAATAACTGCATAAATGCTACATTTATTGATCTATGCGGTTTTAATGATTCGGAATACCTTACAATCGATGAACGTATCCATAAAGAGTTTAAAGGAATCGATTTCACCAATACAATTCCGATTGTTACCGGTTATACTAAAGGTACCGAGGGAATCATGCGTGAATTCGACAGGGGATACAGCGAAGTTACCTTCAGTAAGGTGGCTGTTGAGGTGAAAGCTGATGAAGCTGTTATTCATAAAGAATTCCATCTTTCTTCGGCAGATCCTAATATTGTCGGCATTGACAAATCGATACCGGTTGGTTTTACAAACTTCAATGTAGCTGACCAGCTTGCTGACATCGGTATGGAAGCCATTCACCCCAAAGCTTCAAAACCTCTTGAAATGGCCGGTATAAATATCCGTATTAAGAATACATTTGAACCGGATCATCCGGGAACATTGATTTCAAAGACCTACGTAGGGGAAAAATCACGCGTTGAAATCATTTCGGGAACCGATAAAGTATATGCCATCGAAATTCATGACCCTTTAATGGTTGGCCAGGTAGGTTTTGACCGTCATATCATGCATACCTTCGAACAGCATAACGTGAGTTATATTCTAAAAGCCACCAATGCCAACAGTATTACGCAGGTTATCTGGGAGGACGACCTTTCAGACAGTCTCATTGAAGAGCTGAGAGGCAAGTTCTATGAGGTTACTGTGAAGCCTGTTGCCCTGGTTTGTACCCTGGGAACCAATATTGCACAGCCGGGTATTGTGGCAAAGGCTACAGCCGCCCTGGCTAATAACAGCATTAACGTTGAAGCCATTTCCCAGTCGCTTAAACAGGTCAATATGCAGTTCGTAATCGGAAGAGACGATTATAAAAGAGCAATTGTTGCCCTCAACGATGCGCTATGCGTGAAACCGGCTGATATTCTGCAATAAATTAGCGGCCAACGAAAATTAATCGTATCTTTGCAATCTACTTGATGCGATGATAAAATTCATTGAAACACTGGAGAAGGATGCTCTCGTAGGGAAGAATTTAAGTCTCACATATAGTCAGCTCCTCAATCAGATTGAACATTTCAGTTCAGTTTTACCGCCTGTAAAAGGTGAGCGTGTAATTATATTTTCCGAAAATCGTCCTGAATATATATTTGCGTTGTATGCCATCTGGAAACGAGAGGGCATAGCTGTGCCTGTTGATGTCATGTCGACACAGCATGATGTAAGCTATATTATTTCTGACGCTACTCCTTCGGTAATATTTTGCTCACGCGAAAAGGAAGAACTGATCCGGCAATCGATGAAGGATGCCGGTGAAAATCCTGCCGTTCTTGTTTTTGAGGCACTGCCTGCTCTTAATCAACCAACTGAAAAAATTGGGGATTATACCATATCAGAAGCTGACAGGACAGCACTGATTCTTTATACTTCCGGTACAACCGGCAATCCGAAGGGAGTCATGCTTTCATTCAAAAACCTCCTTGCCAATCTTACAGCGGTTTGTCACGACGTACCTATATTTACTGCAACGGACAGGGTAATGGTACTTTTGCCTCTGCATCATGTTCTCCCCCTGGTTGGTTCAATCATTGCTCCTTTATATACAGGTGGCACCATGGTGCTGAACTCATCGCTTGTTGCCGAAGATCTGCTCGCTACTCTGAAGCAGTTTAAGGTAACCATCATGATCGGGGTACCAAGGCTGTACCAATTGATATATAAGGGACTGAGGGAAAAAATCAACAGCAGTGCCGTTGCCGGCCTCCTTGTTAAAATGGCCGGCGCCATCAACTCGCTCGCCTTTTCACGCATCCTTTTTGGCTCTGTACAAAGGAAATTCGGAGGAGAGATGCGTTACCTTGTTTGCGGCGGCGCACCCATTGACGGTCACATAGTGAAACTCTTCAAAACACTTGGTTTTGAAATACTCGAAGGATTCGGTATGACCGAGACAGCTCCCATGATAACTTTTACCCGGCCGGGAAACATTGTACCGGGGGTTCCGGGACAACTTCTGCCAGGGCTGAAAATCCGGTTCGAGGAGGACGAGATCGTCGTGTCGGGCGATAATGTCATGCAGGGTTATTATAAAAAACCTGAAGAAACCAGCGCTGTGCTCAAGGATGGCTGGCTCTACACAGGTGACCTGGGATTCCTGGATAAAGACGGAAACCTGCATATCACCGGTCGCAAAAAGGAGATTATTGTTTTGCCTAACGGCAAAAATATAAATCCGGATGAAATTGAGAGAGCCATTCTGAAACAGTCGGCTTACGTAAAAGAAGCCGGCGTTTTCATGAAGGACGGCGTATTACAGGCCATCATGGTGCCCGATTTCCGGAAACTCAATGAAGCAGGAATCAGCAATATCGAAGAATATTTCCGCTGGGACATAATTGACAAGGTGAACCGTACTGTTTCACCTTATAAAAAAGTACTTAAGATCCACATTGCGTCCTATGAACTGCCTAAGACAAGGATCGGAAAGCTGAAACGATTTATGCTTCCTGAAATGGCCGTTCAGAAAGAACATGTAACCGCCGATGAGCCAAAGACAAGAGAATACCAGGCCATTAAAAAGTTTCTCGAAGATGAGACCCAGCAGGATGTACATCCGGGTGATCATATTGAACTGGACCTGGCACTCGATTCCCTTGGAAGGGTAAGCCTTTCAGCATTTATAGAAACCGCATTCGGTGTGGATGTTCCCGAACAGACACTTGCTGATTTTGCATCCGTTGAAAAGCTTGCCGATTACCTGCATCAGAAAAAAACAAGACTTAATTTTGAAGGCATAAGCTGGTCGCAGATCTTAAAAGAAAAGGTACATCTCAAACTTCCCAACTCCTGGTTTACACATAATATGTTCAGGAATATATCGCAGGTGTTGTTCCACCTTTTTATGAGGGTGAATGCCAAAGGCATGGAAAATCTGCCGGATGAGCCGTGCATCATTGCACCGAATCATCAGAGCATACTCGATGGGTTCCTTGTCGTTTCCTTTATTAAGCGAAAGTTTATGAAGAAAACGTATGTATATGCCAAGGAGAAGCACTTCAGGCACCCGGTGTTGCGGTTCCTGGCAAACAGGAATAATATCATCCTTGTGGATGTGAATAAAGACCTGAAGCTTTCCATTCAGAAACTGGCCCAGGTACTGAAAAACAGGAAAAACCTGATTATATTTCCGGAAGGAACGCGTACGCTGACCGGACATCTTGGCGAATTCAAGCAGACATTTGCAATCCTTGCCCGAGAACTCAAAGTGCCTGTTGTACCGGTTGCCATTAAGGGATCCTACAATATTCTGCCTACAGGATCCAGGTTCCCGAAATTATTCCGGAAAGTATCCGTTGAGTTTCTCAAGCCTGTTTACCCCGGTGATCATAGCTACGAATCACTGAAGAATCTTGTTTATAACCGGTTGGAAAACAAACTTGCGGAAAAGGTGTAAATCGCTTACCTTAGTCGGTAACAATTCCTAAATCAACTTTCAATGGATACAAAAAGCGAAAAACTCCGGGATGCCTGTGAGCTTGCCGCACAAACTTTCAGGAAACTGAACCATGAAGAGTACCATGAAATCATTTCCAAACTGGAATTTTGTATCGGTAGTTATAATTTCGACAAAAATCCTTCAGGTCTTTACGAATTCGGCTTTATGGCATTGAATATCCTCCAGGATATTAAGAAAGGCAGTCCCCGTAAAGTCAATAAAACAGTCATCACCGCCCTTGAAAATAGCCTGGCCGGAAATTGAAGCGTTAATAAACAGTATTATGTTCAGGCGTATATCGATCCTCTTGCTTTTATTTCTTCCCGGCTTATGCCTTATGGCACAAAAATCATTTGTACCCACCACCCATGTCGGCGTTCATGGGGGTGTGGATTTCAGCACAATGAGTTTCAGGCCTCAGCTTAAACAGGAATTTCTGCCCGGCAAGGAATTTGGTATTTTCTTCCGCCATGTTTCTGAACCCCATATTGGTTTGCAGCTGGAAATCAATGTTGCCGATAAGGGATGGAAAGAAGTGATTGATTCTGTCGGCACGTATACCCGTAAACTTTATACAATTGATGTACCTGTGCTTGCTTCTTTTATTGCCGGAAGTAAAACCGTCCGCTTTGTATTCACCATAGGACCATACTTGTCTTATAGACGGAATGACACTGAAGTCCTAAAATTAATAGAAAAGCAAGATTATACTGCTTTAACAAATCGTACTATCAGATATAATTCTGAGATTATTTACGTCACAGAAACACCTTTCCGAAGGCAGCATTATTACAGGTCACTGGCAAGCGATTGGGCATTCGGTTTTACCGGTGGGATATCTGCCGAAATATATACAAAAATAGGGGGATTTGCATTAAAGGCTTCTTACAGTCATGCCCTCACCAATCTGTATCCTCTAAATAAAGGCCCCTACTACTTCGCTGCCTCCCGGATGATGGTGATATACGGGGGGATTGGATATTTTGTATCGTTTTAGAGTCAAACAAGCCGTCATTGCGAGGAGTCAGAGGAATATTTGATTATAGTAAATATTTAATGCGACGAGGCAATCTGTCAGCACAGGCAGGACATTACAAAAAGAAATTCCATATTTGCTCTTTGCATAGTTCTGCCTGTTCGGGCAGATTGCTTCGTCAGATGAGCATGCTTCAATAATCAAATGTTTATCACGCTCCTACTAATGACGATTTTTCGTAATTCGTTGTATGCTAATGAATAACCCTGAAAGGGTTCAATTTGAATAACCACGGGTGAAACCCGTGGTACGGTGCTACGATGACAAACACAACTCTGAAAGAGTTGAATTATGCATAATTGAAATTGAACCCTTTCAGGGTTCTTGTCTGCTGACATCATAATCCACGGGTTTCACCCGCGGTTATTCAGATCTCGCTACTTCGTAGCTATTTGTGAAAGCCATGG